>CAIQPV010000220.1 GCA_903873725.1 uncultured Nitrosomonadales bacterium | reverse complement strand
TAGCAGCGATCGGGAATCATTGCCTTGGTATCGTAAGGTTTTCCGTCTTTACCCCACATTTTTCCTCCATCGCGGATCATCGGCGGCATGGAGGCATCGACAATCACATCACTGGGGACATGCAGGTTGGTAATCCCCTTGTCGGAATTGACCATCGCCAGTTGCGGCTGAGTGCTGTAGACAGCCTGGATGTCGGCTTCGATTTCGGCACGCTGCGCATCTGGTAGCTTGGTAATTTTGGCATACAGATCACCCAAGCCGTTGTTGAGATTAACGCCCAGTTCCTTGAGGGTTGCCGCATGCTTGTCAAGTGCGTCCTTGTAATAAATCGAAACGGCATGACCGAACATGATGGGGTCGGAAATCTTCATCATGGTGGCCTTGAGATGCAACGACAGCAACACGCCCGGCTGTTTCTTCGCCTCGGCTATCTGTTCCTCGAAAAAAACGCGCAAAGCACGGCGGCTCATGACTGCCGCATCGATCACTTCGCCAGCCTTGAGTGTTGTCTTTTCCTTCAATACCGTGGTTTTGCCATCGTCGCCGACAAACTCGATGCGTACCGGCCCCGCCTCGGAAACGGTCACGGATTTTTCGCTGCCGTAAAAATCTCCGGCAGTCATATGTGCAACATGGGTCTTCGAATCGGGACTCCAAACGCCCATCCGGTGCGGATGCTTACGCGCAAAATTCTTGACGGAAAGTGCCGCGCGGCGGTCTGAATTACCTTCACGCAAAACGGGATTGACAGCACTGCCCAGCACTTTGCCATAGCGCGTCTTGATTTCCTTCTCGGCATCGTTCTTTGGATCTTCGGGATAATCCGGAACCTTGTAGCCTTGAGACTGCAATTCCTTGATTGCCGCTTTCAACTGCGGAGCCGACGCACTCACATTCGGCAGTTTGATGATGTTGGCTTCCGGCTTCTGCGTCAACTCGCCCAATTCTGTCAGTTCATCAGCGATTTTCTGGCTATCAGTCAGGTTTTCCGGAAAGTTCGCAAGAATACGTCCTGCGAGAGAAATATCACGGGTTTCGACGGCAACGCCGGCTGCTTTGGTAAATGCAGCGACTATAGGAAGCAGTGAATAAGTCGCCAGTGCCGGAGCTTCATCGACCATCGTGTAAATAATTTTTGCAGTTGTCATGTTCTTTCTCTTCGGTTAAAGGAATCAAAATATTAAGGCAGCATATCGCTGGCTGGTAAACAAAGAAGGATCATGGGAATGCTCCCATCCTTTTTCCCTGGCTGAGTGAAACCTCACCACCGCAGTCAATGCAATAGACTTGCAAGGTCTTGTGGACTGCCATAGCAACCAAAATGGTTTCAATCAGGTCCAGGACTATTTTTTTAAAAGCTGGCGCGACGTCCGTGCCGGCGGCCTCTTGACAAAGTACGCGGGTAAATTGATGTTCGAGCGGCTGTCCCGCTACGGGGAGTTGATCCAGTCCCCCTACCGCTTTTGCCTGAAGTATTTTTTTTGCGACGTTAAAAGCAGTCATGAGGCTCTCATTGTACAACTCTCATGAATAAATGGAAAATCCAATTTTCAAGCCCGACTCGAGGCCGGCGTAGAATGGCTGGGGAAACGCGACACCTTAGTTTCACGGTCATGGAATTGATGAATAGATTCTATCCCGCCCATTCCGCGAAACTACGAAACATGACTGCATTGCGAAGCGGGAGTACGGGTATCCATGTTGCGCCCGCGATTAATATGATCGTCAATTTCACCGGCACAGCCCGCCATACGACCAAACAGGAAGGCGGTAAACGCCGCCATTTCCAGCGAGCTCTCGCTGAATTCCCCCTCGCGGAAACGCGACCACAGGAGTTTCAACAGCATCGCGGCAATGATCGCATCAATATTTACGCAGAACACATTATTGGTTACACCATTGTCGAACAAGGCCTGCACCAACGTCCGGTAAAAATCGTGGAACACGTTCTTTTCACCCCGCGCCTCGAATAACTCCGCGATATAAACTTCGCGCGGATCCTTGTTGACCTGATGCCCCTTGAACACCGGATGGTTGACGCCTGGAATGTTGCGAACGGGCAAACCGAGCGCTTTGCCGGCCTTCTTCTCGTTGTTGAATGCCAGCGCAAAATTCGTCGCAATCGCTTTGATGTCAATTCCGTGATTGATGGCACCGGGGTCGGTCAGGTTGGTATTGCTGAAGCTTTCGATCAGGAATTTGATACCCTCAAAGCCGTTGCCGCCATGGGCAAAGCCGGTGTGGGTGAGGAATCCGATCATACCTTTGTTGATCTGCACTCGTTCGGGTGATTCCGGACCGTCAGCCGATACCGCTCCTTTGCAGCCCTGTGCTGAAATGGTGCCGACGCCGTTGGAAATGATCAGCCCCAATATCACTTGGAATGGGAACAGCGTCGCTGCGGTTGGACGCTCGCCCAGCAGCGAGAGGTAAGCCAATTCAGTGATCGTCCACGATTCCAGAATTTCCTTATTGTCGATACCGCAAAACTTGCCCGGCTGGTGATGCTTGCCCTCGGTTGCCGCGCCGATAATGACTGCAAACAAGTGTGCATACCACGGCAAATTGCGCACGGTCAGGCGCGAGATGCGCTTGCGGATCAGCGGTTCCCAGGCAATAGTGGTGGTGAGCGCGGCGATCACTGCATCGGTGGTCGGGTAGCCATTCAGCGAGCGCAGGTAACGCACGAAAACGGATTTGCCACCGCGTTTGTCGTAAGCCTTGAGCAGTGCCTCGGCTTGCACATCCGGCGCACCGCCCAACAGGGTGGCGAGTTGTCCGGCAGTTGCTGTATCAGGCTTGATGGGCGCCTGTTCGTCATCGCCTTTGGCTAACCCGGAATGTGCAAACAGTTCAACCAAGGTATCGGCTGCCTGTCTCGCGCCATCCACGCGCTTGGGGCCCAGCAACGCGACCGCAGAGCTGATTGCCGTGTTGGGTGCATTTCCTGCCTCGCGTGCTGCATCGGCGGCAGCCAGCATGACTTCACCGTGCAGATTGACCCGTGCCGCCACCGCCAGATTGAACAGGGCGTTGTCGTTGGCGTCGTTGAATTCGCGCACCAATGCCAGGCACAGATTGGATTCGAGCGGTTGTTTGGCCGTATCCAGAATGGAAATGCCATTGACCTTGGTGACCTGAGTGTTGGGATCCATCACAGAGCTTCCGGAACAGTCTTTCATGGACTGGCGCGGGAAGATGGCACCCACATGCTTGAGCAACTCTGCAATTTGCACGTCGTAAGGTGACAAGGCAGTGACTACAGGAACATCCAGAACTGGAGGAAGTTTCAAGCCCTGGTCGTCGCCGAACCATGGCTTGAGTTCCAGATTGCCTTCCGGCGGAAAATCTTTCTCGATGCCGTTCAATTTCATGACCGCCGTCAACGCCAAAGGAATATGCGAGATGTTGGTGACCACCGCTCCTTTCTTCGAGCACACCGGATTATCGGGCGTAAACAGGTCGTTAACTCCGAATTTATCCATAAACCATTTTTCTTTGGCGCGCGCATCGTCGCCCTTCCCGCCGATGGCACCGGCATGCCCCACCGCCCGTGTCAGGTTGGCTTTCCAGCGTCCAACCACACAAGCCACAACCGGCTTATCGAAGATGACCGCTTCCTCGTAATAACCACCCGGTTCGCAATACAGCACCGCAGCCTTGGTACGTGGGTCGTTTTCCATGGCATAGGCGAATTCGGGCACCGCAAAGTGTATGTAAACATCCTTGCCGCTGGAGATCAGCGTTGTTGTCCCCCAACCGCCAATCGCCAGATAGTTGGCGATCGTAGTGGTAAAGTTACCGGAGTTGGAATAAACGGCAATCGAGCCTTTACGCAAGCTCTCCGCAGGCTTGTCTCCACCGAGTGCACCACCAATCCGGATATGGTTCCATGAATCCGCCACGCCAAGGCAGTTGCCGCCAAAAATGTCAACACCCCGTTGCTGGCCGAGGGCGCGAATTTCACGGGCATCATGCACCGCAATTTTCTCGGTAAGAATCACCACTTTTTCGACATCAGGATTGATACGGATCAACTCGGCTACGCCGTCACGCACGGCGGAAGGAGGCAGATAGACAACGCCGACATTGAATTTGTGTCCCGCATCCATGCCTTCACGCACGTTGTTGTATACGGGAATATCCCCGACTGGTGTTTCAAGTATTTGCCCGCGACGACCGGGGGATGTGCCGAACACCACATTGCCACCCGAGTAGGAATGGCTGACGGGCGTCACGGCACGGGATTCGTTTCCCATGATGTTCAGCACGCAGATGCGGTCATCTTTGGTGGCAATATCGGCCAGAGAACGAATGCCGACGAAGTATTTGAAATGATCCAGACCGGGTTTTCTCATTGCTTGTCACCTTTACTAACTGTTCATTAATATAGGTTGGGTTAGCGGTTTTATCGCGTAACCCAACGATCAAAATCGTTGAAGTTGGTGTTGGGTTACGGCGAAAAACTGCGCCTAACCCAACCTACGCAATTCCTCACGCGTCTGCCGGTAAACCCAGCAGCTTCGCCACTTCGGCACGTCCGCCATTTTTCATCCAGCGATTCGCCTCCTGGGCATAATTGACCACATCCGTCATGGCCGAATCAAAACCGAAAATCTTGTAGGGCAACCGTAACGAGTCGAGCACATCCTTGAACACCCCCATACCGCGTATCACGTTGGGGCCGCCACGGCCTATCACTACATACAGCGGGGTCGGGCCGCGTTCACTGTAGTAATCGCGCAGTGCGTCGGCCATTGCGCGGAAGGTCACGAAAATATCCGTGTTGTTGGCCTTGCCGCCGATAATGAACAGCACATTGGACTGCTTGAGATAATATTTAAGACATATGCGCATTACGTCGTACATTTTTTCGTAGGGCGGATTACCACCGAAATCTGAAGAAATGATAGCATCGTTGCCCAGTACCTCGGTAACCAGCGAATTCGCGCCGCCTCCAAAAGTGGGTGCCAGAATGGTGCCTTTGTCATTGATCACATAAACGTCACTCTGCCCCTGGTAAGTGCGAAGATTGTTGATCTCGTGTTCAAAGTCATTTGCCTCGGTAATAAACAGATCATCCGGCAGATTCAAGCGACCCACGCGCGGATCGTCACGGTCGAAACCGCACTTGAAGTCACAGGCCACAGGCATCAGGGAACCCGTCTTGGTCTCTCTCATGCGGATAGGGTTGAGCTCAAGCGTGGACATGCCGTAGTGATGGAACAAGTCCCATAATTTGGGCAAATGCTGAACCAGAGGAGAAACGATCTCGCGCGGTGCGCCCAGATCAGACAGTGCGTTGGAAATAACAAAGGATTTCAACCCGGTCAGCGGATCGAACGGGACTTCGATGATCTGGGTCTTGTCCAGTTCTTCGATGTCCATGCCGCCGTGATGGGTCAGCGTCATCACCGGCGCGCGGTAGCGGGTCGAATCGGTAATCGAAAAATAAATTTCATACTCGGACGGAACAGCACCTTCAAAGGTTACCCCCCTGGACTTGTAGGTTACCTCGCCCACTTTGTATTCTGCAAAGTACAGGCGTTCTTTTTCGGCCAGGGCAGACTTCAAATCCTTGGCGCGCCCGATCAATCCGGATTTTCCCTTTTTCCCGATGCCGCCCTTGAAGATAGGCTTCACGAAAACCGAACCGTAACGATCGATCATGCTGTGGATCTCGTTTTCGCCGGCTTCCGGCCCAAGCACCTCGGAAGCAGGGAAATCAACGATCTTGAGCAGCTGCGCGCCGTAGAGCATTCCGCTAACATTCATAATTCACATTCCCTTTCTTTATCGAATTCCCGTTGATTGCAGCCGTTTGATTAAGAATCTTTACGGAGGAATGCAGCTTGAGCTGCGATTAAGGGGCCAAGCTGAATAGATTGAAGTCTTCCGGCAGTGACCGCAAGAAATGGGGAGCAAAGTCACTATAACCGTGAACAGGCAGCGCCACGCACAGACGACATGTCACTCGTCAATTTATAAAATTGACGGTCCACCAATGGTCTTGCCGATGCGCTCCCCATTACGCAGTCTCTCCTCGTTCCCCAAATTTCTGCCGCTCAGTAGCCGGAACTGATTCATTATATTTTTGAACTTCTCGGTTCCGTTGTTTTTATTTTGACTAATGCGGGATTATAAAGGAGTTTCCAATATTCACAAGATGGTTATATCCTACTGTTTTTATCAGGTAATTACCGTAGGTTGCTCGCGTCCCGTGCGCGACTTCAACTCCGAAATTTGCAATGCAATTCCGATCAATTCGGCCAATGCCACCTGTGCATCGAGATGATGGCGCGATACGTCGGCTTCGTAGGCTTCCAGATAGACCCGCAGCGTGGCGCCTTCGGTACCAGTACCGGAGAGGCGGAAAATAATGCGCGAGCCGTCGGTAAAAATGATGCGCACCCCCTGCCCCTTGCTCACGCTGCCGTCGACCGGGTCGGTATAGCTGAAATCGTCGCAGAATTTGACGCTGTACTTGCCGAACTGAGCACCGTCAAGCTTGGCAAAATTATCTTTCAAATGCTGCATTACCCCTTGCGCAGCTTCGGTGGGCAAGCCTTCGTAATCGTAGCGGGAATAAAAATTGCGGCCATATTTCGCCCAGTGTTCGCTGACAATGCTTTCCACCGACTGTTTGCGCGCGGCAACAATATTCAGCCAGAACAACACGGCCCACAGCCCGTCTTTCTCGCGCACATGGCTGGAACCGGTGCCGAAGCTCTCCTCGCCGCATAGCGTGACCTTGCCCGCGTCCAGCAGGTTGCCGAAGAATTTCCAGCCGGTGGGGGTTTCATAGCAGGGAATGTTGAGCGCCTGTGCCACACGATCCGCAGCCGCGCTGGTAGGCATGGAGCGCGCAATGCCCGCCAAACCCTGTTTGTAACCGGGGGCCAGCGTGGCATTGGCAGCCAGCAGGGCCAGACTGTCCGAAGGGGTGACAAAGAAACGCTTGCCTAAAATCATGTTGCGGTCGCCGTCGCCGTCCGAGGCAGCACCGAAATCCGGGGCATTTTCGCCATAACATATCTCCACCAGCTCATGCGCATAGGTCAGGTTGGGATCGGGATGCCCGCCACCGAAATCCTCCAGCGGTACGGCATTTATCACGCTGCCCGTCGCTGCGCCCAGACGTCGTTCCAAAATTTCCTTTGCGTAAGGCCCGTTCACCGCGTGCATGGCATCGAACTTGATGCGGAAGCCGCCTGCAAGCAGAGAGCGGATAGCCGCAAAGTCGAATAATGATTCCATCAATTCAGCGTAATCGCTCACCGGGTCGATCACCTCAACTTGCATGTCCCCTAGGGTAAAATTTCCCGTGGCATCCAGCGCCACATCGGCGGCATCCAGAATGCGGTAGGTGCTGATGGTCTTACTCTTGGCAAAAATCGTCTCGGTCACCGTCTCGGTGGCTGGGCCGCCGTTGCTGCTGTTGTACTTGATGCCAAAGTCTCCGTCCGGTCCGCCGGGGTTATGGCTGGCGGAGAGGATAATGCCGCCGTAAGTCTGGTATTTGCGGATTACACACGACGCGGCAGGCGTGGAAAGAATACCGCCCTGCCCCACCAGCACCTTGCCGAATCCATTGGCTGCCGCCATTTTCAGGATGATCTGGATCGCTTCGCGGTTGTAATAACGCCCGTCGCCGCCCAGCGCCAGTGTTGCATTCTGCGGTGCCGCAATCGAATCGAAAATGGATTGAACGAAATTTTCCAGATAGTGCGGCTGCTGAAATGCGGGAACTTTTTTACGCAATCCGGAAGTGCCGGGTTTTTGATCGGGGAATGGCTGAGTGTTAACAGTGCGGATGTCCATGAGATGCCCTCGCTTATTGAATTTATTTTTCGTGAGCATCATATCACTGCGGCAGGTTTTGTAGGATAGGGTAATGGGTTAGAATCTCTCATCTTTCAACTCCAGACTTAACCGCCATGGCCCAATATGTAATGTCGATGCTCCGCGTGAGCAAGATCGTCCCCCCAAAACGTCAAATCATCAAGGATATCTCGCTGAGCTTTTTCCCCGGCGCCAAGATCGGCCTGCTCGGTTTGAACGGCTCAGGCAAGT
>CAIQPV010000219.1 GCA_903873725.1 uncultured Nitrosomonadales bacterium | reverse complement strand
TTTTCGGCGTCCTCAATCAGACTGTCAAATGTTGGATCATCAGGCTGTTCAAGTTTCGAATCTTTCAGGAAATCGAGCCAGCTTTGCGGTCTGACAAGCGAACCATCGAGTTCTCGCGCGGTCTTGTCTTTTTCAGCGTGGTAGCCTTCAGTGAGTTTGGCAAGCTCGATGGCCACCGACGCGGAACTGGATTGCTCAGAGGCATTTTGAGCCTTCAGTCTGGCGTGAATATCGCCACGGGTTGCTTCAATATTGGACTGCCATTGCAGCCCTTTGTCTCGGTATTCCTGTTCGTGCTGATCAATGCCGCCATTGCGAATGTCACGCTCTGGAGCCGTTTTGACTTCGTATGCTTCGAGCAGGGCAATTCGCTTTTTTTGCTCACCAGTCAAATTTTCCATATGTGCCTTTCAGATGAAAACTTATTGCCCACTGGGCTCAGGCGGCGTGCAGTTGATATATGGAATCGTCAGAGCTGATCCCCAGCGGCCATCGTTTGCTGACTTTTGAATAAGTGCATTGCGAAAGGCAAGGTCATCGTCATACTCTGCACGCCACTTTCCCGTTTGTTGCAGCCAGGGCTTCGCCAAGTTGAGAGATGCGCGCCGCTGTTCAATTGAGGTTTGATGCGCAGGCGTTAAGACACCATAGCCCGCATAGACTTGCCACCCAACAAAATCGGCACTTGTTGCGGAACAGCCGCCCCCCGAGGGTGAACCTGGGATGCACGCTGAATACGAAAACGTTGAACCGATTGCCGGTGTTTCCACATACGTTGGAAAGCCGCCGGTAGTCCAGGCCACCCAGCCGCTGGGTGTTAAAAACGCCACCGGATATCCAGGCCTTGCAGGGTCTTCAATACCAACCCATATTGCACCAAGTAGACCCACATCGGGTGTGGCAACTGTGCCGCTGATGGAAATTGACGCGGGTGACGGGTCGAACGTCGTACCTGCGCAAAAGACATTGCCACTGACGGTTTGAGCCATTGCGGCCATGCCGTGGGCAAGCAGCAAAATGAAACCGGATTTTTTCAACATGGGACGGTTTTCCTTTTAAGGAGGCCAGTCCAGCATCAAGACTTTGGGGGAAGGGTGGTGGACCCCCGCTGGACTGGCTTAAGCAATACCGCGACGGCGCAAATGGAAAGCCCATGCGCACCGGGCTATCTTTGGCCTGTCGAAAATCAGTGGTAGGTTGGCAAAATGATCGAGCGGTTGACCATGACGTTGAAAGCCATGCCAGGTCGAACTTGTAGCGTGGGTGAAATATTCAAACTTTTTTGCAAGATCTTCGAACTGACATCACTCAAGGAATTCATGGCAGCGGCGGAAGCTTGGGCCGAGCCGGATGGCGTATTGAAGGCCCCTTGATTTTGCGGTTGCGACTGTTGGGCGGCAACACCCAACAACGATACCAACAAGGCCGATGACCAGGTTTTCCAGAAGTGGTTATTCACCTGATCTTCAATACCAGCTTGACCTTGGCCATCGGCCGCCGACATGGCGCGCAGGGAAATGCGCGAACCATTGGGAAAAATAAGTTCATCCCAAGCCGCAAGCACCCGCGATTGACCATAAGCGACATCAGCCGAGTACCTGCCGATAAGGCGAGAGCCTTGCGGGATCACCACAGCGTCAGGCTCATTCGTGGCATAAACAGTTTGGCGGGTCTGTGCAACGATGGTTCCCGGCAGATCAGAATTGATGCCAGACAGCATGATGGCAGGGATGACGGAACCAGCCGTCAATTCGAATTCCCCTATTCTTGGTTTGAGTAATTCTGGCAAGTAGCCGTTCTCAGCTGCTTCCTTCATGAATGCCTTGTTGCGCGCTTGGGCCGCTACTGCAGGGTCTTGGCCAGCGGGACCGCCAGCAGCCACAGTGGCAGGTAAATATCCTGAATTACTGTTTGTACCGGCCACCCCGGCGGGCAAATTCGCCATGCGCATGGTCTCAGCAGTGGCAGACGCGCGCGCATTCGCTGCACGCCCATTGGCGGCCGACAACTTTTGAGTCACACCTCCCGCCAGGCCTTCGCCGTCAGCACTCAAGCCCAAGTTACCACCGGCCGCTGATTTCGCAGCCAGCGCAGCGCCACCCTTGCTGATGTCAGAGGTTTCGGCTGAGTCAGATGCCATGATGTGACCCTGGATACGCTCAAATTTGCGTTTTTGCAGCCACAGCCGGTGCGACTCGGCGGGTGTGGGCGGTGATGCGCCGCCACT
>CAIQPV010000218.1 GCA_903873725.1 uncultured Nitrosomonadales bacterium | reverse complement strand
CAGATTTAAGAGCATTTGGGCGAGTGGGGAACAAGACTGTCGATAACGCAATTGCTACATCGCCGCTTATAGCAGAGTGGAAAGGTACAGAAACGCCTGTGATCACGCTGTTTGGCCGTCGTGGGCAGATCATGTCGTTTGATTTGTTCGACAACCGGGGCGGCAATTATAACTTCGCCGTGGCCGCACTCAGCGGCTCGGGCAAATCAGTGCTCGTGAATGAGCTGGCATTCCGGTATTTGGGCTCTGGTACAAAGGTATGGATCATCGACGTTGGAAGATCGTACCGCAACTTATGCTCCCTGCTAGATGGCGAGTTCATCGTGTTTTCTGACGAAAGCACAAACACTCTATGCATCAACCCGTTTTCCATGGTGGAGAACATCAACGAAGATATGGAAATGCTTTTGCCGTTGATAGCACAGATGGCAAGCCCGCGTGAGCAACTCGATAATTACAAATATTCATCGCTTTCGACGGCGATCAAAAAGGCATGGGACATAACAAAAAGAAAAACGACTATCACCCATGTGTTTGAGCTGCTACGTTCCACTGAAATGACTGGCAGCATTGATCCCGAGTTGGTTCAGCTCTCGGCGGCACTGGAGCCATATACCAGGCACGGTATTTACGCCACCTATTTTGAAGGTGATGCGAATATTCAATTTAACAAAGACTTTATCGTGCTCGAACTTGAAGAGTTGAAAGCCAAAAAGGATCTTCAGGCCGTTGTAATGCAATTGATGATGTACCGAATCACACAGGAAATGTATCTGGATAGATCGCGTCGCAAAGTTGCAATAGTGGACGAGGCATGGGATTTGATGGGGAATAGCCAATCTGCTGCCGAATTTATAGAGGCCGGCTACCGCCGCGCCAGAAAATATAAAGGATCGTTCGGGACTATTACGCAGTCCATAGAGGACTACTACAAGAACGATGCTACCAAAGCTGCAATTCAAAACGCGGATTGGCTTTTTTTACTCCGGCAAAAACCGGAATCTATCGAGCGGCTTGGTAAAGAAGGAAAGTTACACGTTGATGAGTGGATGAAGCGGCAGCTACTAAGCGTTTCTACCGAACACGGACATTATTCGGAGATCTTTATAAATGGGCCGACCGGATCAGGGATAGGGCGCTTAATTCTTGATCCATTTTCGATGTTGCTTTACTCGACTCGCGCGGAAGATTACGAGGCGATTATGGCGCTGACTAACCAAGGCTTGAGCATTGCTGATGCAGTGGACACTTTATTAAAACAGAGGGAAGGGCATTAAATTGAAAAATCTCATTTTAACTTGGGTGTTGTCTGTTTTGGCTGCAAGCTTAATCGGTGCGACTTGGATTTACATACACCCACAACAAAGAATTGCTCGCGTGGATATGAAAATTTTATTCATTGATCAAAAGGCGGCGTTTGACTCGCTGATAAAACCTGAAATGACCGAGCCAGAACAAAAGGTCATCATTGCTGCGGCCAAAGCGTATGCGCAACGTCTAAACCAGGCGCTTGAGACAGCCAGCAACGAATGCAATTGCGCGGTTCTTAACTCGGACGCGATTGTCGAGTTACCGAGGGATGTTAATGCGGCAGGTATTCCCGATCTGACCGCTCGCGCTCAACAGCTAATGAATTCGGCAAAATAATAATGCTCAAAATAGCCTCTTTGCTGGCTGCTTTAGCAGTGCTCTTTGCTCCGGCCACCCATGCATCTGATACCGGCCATGAATTTAACAGTTCGCTGGATTATCGGTCGGTATTCGCCTGTGGCGACGATGCGAAATTCAACTGGTACTGTGACGATAGTGCAGAACCGCCAAAAGAAATCAAAAATAAAGTTGTAGACCAGAAAAGCAAAGAGCAGGACGCGCAAGACAAAATGGATGCGATCAGCAAGGACTTAAAAGCCAAATTGGTTTTGTCTATCATTGAGCCAACGCCAGAAAACGTCAAGAGCTATATCGTGGCACAAGGTGCGTACATGGACAAGTCATCGACTTTCTCCGATGTATGGCAGCGCGTGGTCTGGCAGAACCCCGATGTGAACTATGAGCTAAAGCGTCCCGCCAACAATGCTGCGATAAAAACATACAACTCGCTGAACATGCAAAATGAAATTAAGACCGTAGCGCAATTCAGCAAGGAGGATTGGGGGCTATTCTTCTTTTTTCGTTCCGACTGCCCGTACTGTCATCGGATGGCTCCCATGCTGAAAACATTTTCCGAGACCTACGGCATTACGATTTTCCCAATTAGCGAAGATGGCGGCGGATTACCCGAATATCCAAACCCGCAAGCTGATACGGCAGGACTGTCCAAACAGCTTGAGCTCGATGTAGTACCTGCGTTGATTCTTGGCAACATCAAGGATCACAGGATGATCCAGATAGCGTCCGGCATGGTTTCCGCAGAAGATATATTGGAGCGTAT
>CAIQPV010000217.1 GCA_903873725.1 uncultured Nitrosomonadales bacterium | reverse complement strand
TTCGTCTTTCGATCTCTCATTGAGTATTTGGTATGTGGTGAAGGGGGCTGGGAAATTTCTCGCTACACAGAACCTAAGGTGATTGATGACCAGAATGGTTTCTGGTTCCAAGGCAACGCTGAGTTTCTTCAGCAGATCCCGGTTGAGTCGCGCCATGTTTCGAAAGTCGAGAACCGTTGCCTGAGAAGAAAATGCCTCAGCACGATATGGCGCGTATAGGGATTTCGCAGAATGCCAATTTTCACCGTCGTCGATTGCTGGAAAGCACGCTGCCCCTTTGAGATCGTCGATGGCATCCTGAAGAAAGAGCTTCTCCTTCCACTCCTCGTAATGGTCACACAGGACATAGAAGGCCTCGCCGCTGGCACGCTTTGCATCTTCCGTTGGCAGATACTTTTCTGCGATGAAAAGCATCCGGTCCACCAGGTGCTGCACGATGGGTGACCGACGAATTCCGAGGCTGTCAATGAAGGTATGGACCGACCTGGTATTCGGCACCCGACTGCCATCAAGCCAAAGGTGCGTAGCATCACCAAGAACCTTCACCAAGTCATCGGTGCGCCTGTAAGTGTTCGTGGGGCGCGACCACCGCCCGTCCTGCGTGGGCACAATTGGGAGGGAACCCAGCAGCCGGCGGATGTCCTCGTCGTTCACGAGCTCGGTGTGGCTGGCAAGTTCACTGATGAGCCGAGCATACTTCTGTTTATCCAGAGGCCCTTCATCACTGAAAAACCTCGGCAGGACGTTCTGCACGAACGCCTCGATCGTCTGCGTCTGAACGCCAAGCTTGCACGACACGAACTCCTTGGCGGAATTAGTCAGGACGGACGTTTCAAGGAGGTCGGCTTGTCCGGTGGGATCGTTGAAGTTGCCGGGCAGGAGTGCTTGGGTCGCTTTGATCAGGCCTCGACTCGAAAGCCAGATAGGCAGGTTACGAAGCGCCTGATACACCGACTTTTCGACATTGTCTTGGTTGTCAAGATCCGCGAACATCGCGTACAGGTCGCGCAACTCTTGCTTTTCAACGCCGATAACATCTTCGACGTGCTCGGTGGCGCACATCGAGTTGATGTGATTGACGACCGCGCCGAGTTCAAGTTGTCGGATCAGTCGCGCAATCTTTGGGAATCCGATGATGTGATGCTCTGCAATTGCCAGCCTTGGCAGCAGCGAAGCAACCCGACCAGCGTTCAGCGCGGCAGGCGCTACGAAGGATTGGTTGATCGTGACGGCGTACAGATCTTCTGTTACGACAAAAGGGATGGCCAGCAATCGCTGTATAATTAGTTTGGTTCCCGGATTTTGAGTCGCAGCCTCAGGCAGCAGATCGTTGACCATGCTCCAAAGCGGGTAGTAAAAGCTCTCCAGCCTTTCCTCTTCGACTTGCGTTTCCCCAGGAACCTGCTGGGCCATCGTTTGCTCAAGCAGGTTCACCAAACGGTCGAAAGTGAGAATTGGAGCGCCCAGCTGGTTTATCGCCGTTTGGAACGGACGGAGATCTTCCGCGACTATCCTTCCACCGACTTCCAATAGCGTCTTCGCCTGATGGCTAGTCAGTGGACTGCGTGGAAGGAATAATCTATGCAATCAAAGATTGAGAAGATAACACGCTTAGTTTTTATTCACTATATTTGGTTTTCTAGAACGTCCCATTCAGTAATGACGTTGAGTCAATTGTATTCGCCTGCTCCCTGTACCACTTCTGAAACCCCACCACCATCAGAGTCGTCTGCGCTGCATCCACGGCTAGTTTTTGGCAGGCGTTGCTGTTGGTTGGCTGGTTTGCAGCAGGTATAGCGTCGGAGGTGGTTGCATCAACTCCGACGGCAATGACGGGAACGATGGGCATGGCGCTGACACTACTTTGGATGTCGACGCGCACCCGCTCAGGAACACGGGCAAACAGATGCTGGCGATCAGAAGTAAGCACTGCCTTGGTTTTTTTGAATTCATTCGATATCTCCTGGTTGATAGTTGATTGCTGGACCGTGACGGCGGCAACATGCTCGGCCTGTTTGGTAACGACTTCTGCCGTCGCGGCCTTTTCGGCATACCACTTGGTTGTGATGCGGTTCTCTCCGTACTGGCAGCCCCCAACGAACAGCACGGAAGCCAATGCACAAGCCACGATCAGCCGCCAAGGTAATGTGCCGAAAAGGTTCATAAAGGGAATCATCAGGCACCTCCATCAAGGTCTGCCAACCCATGCTGGTTGATAATGGAGATGAGTTTTGCGGCATAGTCAGGATCAGTCGCATAGCCGGCCTGAGCCACTGCAGTGGCGAATCCTGCGCCGTCCGTGCAATCGAAACACGATGAATATCTTGGGTTCTGATGCAGAAACGCAGCATGATCGTCCATGCAGGATTGCCAGTCGTCATATTTGCGCCAGCGCGCCGGCACCATCACCCACGTACCATGCAAAAATTCACGGGTATTGAGCGTAAGCACATCGCCCGTCCACGAAGGGTCAGCTTTTACACCAAAGAGATTCATGCCCTGTTGTGCAAGCTGCGACGCCCCCCATCCAGACTCCAATGCCGCTTCCGCAACTGTGAAACTAGCTGGCACGCCAGTATTCTTTGCGGATGCCTGTGCTGCCGGCCCGATCAAATCAATAAAGTCTTGTGCATTCATTACAAAATCTCCTTCACGTCATGAGCAATCTGATCGATGCCGGCATCCCGGTTTTTCTCAATAAAATTGAACACCCAGCGCACAATCGCCCAGCCCGGCAGACCGCATCCAAAGATCAGCCCACCTAACGCCATCAGGCCGGTGATCGATTGCACCCATTCGTGCAACTTAAAATATTCCACGGCCATGGCCCCTCCTCCGACCCCGGTCACTACGGTACTGATCAAGCCGACCGCCCATTCCCGCTTCGAGCGCGGCGGGGTCATCAACATCACGACAATTTCCGCAAGCATCGCGCCTCCAACTGCCACTCCTCCGATTGCTTTCAAGGCAGCTGCTCCTGCTACTCCACTACTGGCTGGTTCCGGCATTTTTTATTCTCCAAAAAGATACAGCCGCCAAGATGAGTCGGCGGCTGCATTGTTGACATTCATTCCCGGCAGATTTGCCGGCTGTTGAAATTATTTCTGTTCTAGCAGGCGTATCGCTTCTTCCTGAGTGATAGAAAGCCCATAGCGCGACGCCAGAAATCCAGCAAAAGTGAGCTACGGTCATCCGGGTAGCAGGCCATCTGCGCGCGGTACGCCTCAACTTCCAGCCGAAGCCGCCACGCGCCAGGATGTGGTCGTAGCGGTGACCGTCGCCTGGGTAGGTCGCCTCGGTGGCGCCGAAGCTGTCCGCCAGGTCGACTAGGCCCGCCGCCCGCAGGCGCTTGAACACGCCCGC
>CAIQPV010000216.1 GCA_903873725.1 uncultured Nitrosomonadales bacterium | reverse complement strand
TCGCCGAACTGCTGCGCCCGACAATTACAATCGCCGTCAGTAAAGGCCCCAGTTCCCGCACCACTGTCCAAATTAGCACATGCAAAGTCAACAATTCGTTGCGCCCTACCAGATTACTGACCTCCATTACCATGATCAGCCCCGCCAGAAAGCCCATCACACTGATTGGTCCAACCGATTGAATTCCGGTAAAATAAAGCTGTTTAATCAGCACGCTGCGTATCGGCCACCTGATCACCACAGGCAGTGCATTGAGCACTCGTCCTGCCAGCACCGCGCTGTCACGCAAGAACAGCCCCTCCGTGCCCAGAAAGTTTTGCAATATCAACACCGGATTTCTCATTGTCGAACCTGCATTTTCATGCCCTCACCATCATTTCACACACCGCGCAGTATCCACCACCAGCCGCCGAGTGTAGCGAAAGAAATCAGAATTCCTACTGCCACCATCAGCGTCGATAGATCCGGATCGAGATCGTGCTCGGCGGCAATAATTGCGGCGGTGATCATCGGCGGCATGGCGGCTTCGAACAGCGTCACCCGGGTTGCCTGCCCGTGCGCGCCGAGCAGTTGAACATACAGCAAATAAATCACCAGAGGCACAAATAATAATTTAAAACACAGCCCGATGGCGAGGTTGCGCCGATTCCCGGCCAAATGCCCGAGCCGCAACTGAAAGCCAACCGAAACCAATGCCAGCGGTGCAAGCGTATCGCCCATTCTCTTGAGCAGCGAGGTGAACCACGGCGCATAGTCCAGCGGGATCAATGCCAATGCGACGAGCATGGCAATGAAGGGGGGAAAGAACACGATGCGCCGCACAATTTCGCCCGGAGTCGGGCAACCGGAAGAATACAGCCCCGCCACAGTGATGCCCAGGGTGGACAGCACCAGGAACGAACCGAGCTGATCTATGATGATGCCGCTGACAATACCGTCCTGGCCATAATAGGCCTCAATCATCGGCAGCCCGACAAACGAAGTGTTACCCAAGCCACCAGTCAAAACCAGAGCCCCCACCGTGCCGCGCGGCAATTTCAGCCAGCGTCCGATGAACCAGAAGAATCCCGCCGCCAGCGCGAAATTAATCCATGCCATCGCTGCCATCAGGAAGACATCTCCGGTGAGTTTCAGGTCATGAATATACAGCAGCGTCAGCGCGGGTAGCGAAACGTGGATGATGAAACTGTTGAGCGTTGCCGGAGCATGTGCCGGCATCCTACCTGCCCGGTGCAACAACATGCCGGCGATGAAACAGATGATAAGCAGGAGGAGGTTGTTCATGATTTCTGGTGATTCCTGCCTGCGTTGGAACGGAGTTTTTACTGTGAGACGTTTGCTGCGATATATGCCTTGAGCTTCGCGACATCCGCATCCATTACTTCGCAACGCTGCGGCAGTGCTTCGATTCCTTCCAGTCCTGCAGGGCGTTCCGGTTGGCGTCCCAATGCTTCGGCAATAGTCTCCTCAAACTTGGCTGGCAGTGCGGTTTCCAGACAGACCAGCGGCAGGCTGGGGCGCCGCTGCTCCATGCCGACCTTGATTCCATCGGCGGTGTGGGGGTCTATCATCACACCGTATTCTTCCCACAGCTCGCGGATGGTCGTCAGGCGATCCTGATGCCTGCTCATGCCGGAGGCGAAATGAAAGTTCGATAATTCACTCCAATACGGCGAGCCCTTAATGTCGAACGCGCCGCCAGTATCTACCTTGCCCCAGAATTCGCGAACCTTCGCCGCGTCGCGCCCGACCAGGTCGAACATGAAGCGCTCGAAGTTGCTGGCCTTGGAAATATCCATCGATGGACTGCTGGTTTCATAGGTGTGATCGGTACCGCGCGGTCGATATATCCCGGTGCGGAAGAATTCGTCCAGCACGTCGTTTTCGTTGGTGGCGAGGATCAACTGGCCGATAGGCAGGCCCATCATGCGCGCGATGTGCCCTGCGCAGATATTACCAAAGTTACCGGAAGGCACGGAAAACGCAACCTGCTCATCGTTGGATTTCGTCGCGGCAAAATAACCCTTGAAGTAATAAACAACCTGCGCCGAAACTCGAGCCCAGTTGATTGAATTGACCGTACCGATATTGTACTTCGCCTTGAAAGCATGATCGTTGGATACCGCTTTCACCATGTCCTGCGCATCATCGAACATCCCGGTGACGGCAATGTTGTAAATATTCGGGTCTTGCAGCGAATACATCTGCGCGCGCTGGAAGCCGGACATTTTTCCGTGTGGCGACAGCATGAACACACGGATTCCGCGCTTGCCGCGCATCGCGTATTCTGCGGCAGAGCCGGTATCACCGGAAGTCGCGCCGAGGATGTTCAGTTCGTCATGCTGCTTGTCCAACGCATACTCAAACAGGTTGCCCAGCAATTGCATCGCCATGTCCTTGAACGCCAGCGTCGGACCGTTGGAGAGTTCAAGGATATGCACGCCCGGTTCCAGGGTTCGCAGCGGGGTAATATCCCGGGCATTGCTTTCTGCGCGGCCATTGCAGTACACCTCGGCGGTATAAGTTTTGCGGACAATCGTCCTCAAACTGTCGGACGGGATGTCGGTGGCAAATTTCGTCAGTAGCGCGAAAGCAAGGTCGGCATAAGACAGGCTGCGCCATGCATCCAGTTCGGCGCGCGTTACCTGGGGATACTGTTCCGGCAAGTACAGCCCACCATCGGGTGCCAAGCCGCCCAGCAGGATTTCTGTAAAAGTCTTGGCGGGCGTGTTGCCGCGTGTGGAGATATATTTCATTGGATTACTCACTATCTTTAATTCCCGCGAAAACGGAAATCTAGTTGTTGGCGGGTTACGCTATGCTAACCTACCCACTTTTATTTCTATTTCCCCAATCCCTCCATGCGCAGTCTTGTCACTTTGCCCACCACCACCGGCAATTTTTCAAGCCGTGCGATAGATTCGTTAATGAGTTTCTCGCGCGTCCGGTGCGTGAGCAGCACCAGATCTGCCTCGTCTTCGCCTTCGCCAGGCTCTTTCTGAATCACGGCATCAATCGAAATCTTTTCGTCGGCCAGCACGCGAGTGATGTCGGCCAGCACACCGGGTTCGTCCCACACACGCATGCGCAGATAGTAGCTGCTTTCCACCTTGTCCATCGGCAGGATCGGTAAATTGACCAGTTGGTCCGGCTGGAACGCAAGGTGCGGCACACGGTTTTCCGGGTCGGCAGTATGTACGCGCGTTACGTCCACCAGGTCGGCGATCACGGCACTTGCGGTCGGTTCCGCACCGGCGCCTTTGCCGTAATATAGTGTGGAACCCACCGCATCCGCCTGTACCAGCACGGCATTCATCGCACCTTCCACATTGGCAATCAGCCGCTTGGACGGGATCAAAGTAGGGTGTACGCGCAATTCGATTCCATCCGGCGTGCGGCGCGTAATACCCAGCAATTTGATGCGATAGCCCAGTTGTTCGGCATATTTGATATCCAGGGCCTGCAGGGTGGAAATACCTTCAATGTGAGCCTTGTCGAACTGCATCGGGGTTCCGAAAGCAATCGCGGAAAGGATAGTGATCTTGTGCGCAGCATCCACACCTTCGATGTCGAAAGTCGGATCGGCTTCGGCGTAACCCAAACGCTGCGCCTCTTTCAGCACGGTGTCGAAGCTTAGTCCCTTGTCGCGCATTTCCGACAGAATGAAGTTGGTGGTACCGTTAATAATCCCGGCGATCCATTCAATACGATTGGCGGTAAGCCCCTCGCGCACAGCCTTGATGATGGGTATTCCGCCGGCCACGGCAGCTTCGAACGCCACTATCACACGCATCTTCTGCGCCTCGGCAAAAATCTCGTTGCCGTGATGTGCAAGCAACGCCTTGTTGGCGGTAACCACATGCTTGCCGTTGCGGATCGCCTCCAGTACCAAATCCTTTGCCACGCCACAACCACCGATCAGTTCGACGACAATATCAACTTCCGGATCTCTTACTACCGCGAAGGCATCGTCGGTGATGCGGCACGCCCCCTTGGTTACCGTTTTGGCGAGCTCCACATTCTTGTCCGCCACCACGGTGATGAGGATAGGCCGACCGGCACGTCGTGCAATCTCCTCCGCGTTACGCGACAATACGGTAAAAGTGCCACCGCCGACGGTGCCGATGCCTAATAGTCCTACGTTGATTGGTTTCATAGTTTAACCATGTGAAAAGTGAAACGTGAAAGGTGAAATGTGAAACGTAAAACCGTCAGCAGATCCGTCGCAACGTTTCACGGCATTATTATTTCCCATACCTCTTCCGGTAATATTCCAGAAAGCGTGCAATACGCC
>CAIQPV010000215.1 GCA_903873725.1 uncultured Nitrosomonadales bacterium | reverse complement strand
CACCAGGGATCATTCAAATACTTAGGCATGCCGTCAAACTCTGCTACTCGCGTTCACACATCATCAGCATTTACCACCTGACCATCGCGTGTTAACGCGATCCATTCCGAATTAGAATCAACGAACATTCAACCTTTACTGCTTTTAACTTCGGTTATTGCATGAGAGGGCTGGTCGTTATGGAGCATCGCACCCCAATAGCCACGGTCCTGACGATATAGCAAATAAACTTGTTGCGCATAATAGCACCACGAGATTGCTTGCCGAATTGCAATCAAGTCGTTTACTTACGACCATAAGTACTGTCGTGGTCTGGCGCGACGGTCAGAAACCGCATGAAATCTCCGTCTCTGTAAGCCGTAGCCCGACGCGATTGGGTAATACGCAGTGAATAGATCGAGTCAATTCCGGCAGGAGGCTTGACGCTGCTGATCCTCTCCCACTTCAGCCCGCTGTCACGGTAAACCTGATTCCAGGTTAATTGGCGGATTTTGTTAAGCGTGTCGATTGCGGCATGTCGTTCCTGTTTTTGAAGCGAGAACAGATTCGACTGAAATACCGTGCTGTTCAAATCCAGACGAACCGTATCAGCATTTTTACTGGTCATTTGAGAGGTGAGCCAGAGTGGTTTCCAGTGCATCATCACTGGGCCTGTTCTGAGCAGCCCATGCCAAAGCTTTTTTCAAGTCTGCCGCTGCCGAAGGAGTATGAAGCCAATGTTCGTTGTCGGGAATCACGGTCGCAGTACGCACCAGCCATACACCGGCCTCTTGCTCTTCGATCAATACCTGTCTACCAGCAAACTGCTTTCCTAGAGAGATTTGACCATTGCTGCCAACCAACTTGACGCTGACAGAATGCGTGCTTGACATAGCCATAGCAAAATTCCTATATTATTACCGCACCAATACACTAATGCACGATTTTATTATCCGCTTTATTGGGTAGAAAAGTCAATTTACTGGATACAACTTGATAATTGAAAATAAAACAACTACCCCCAAATCAGCCAACTGAAATAATCCACCCAGTTAAAATCCGGGAACATGATATACGGCGGATAAAGCTGGCCCTTGCGCGAATACATCCCGCGAATTGCCCACCAGGGATCTTTCAAATACTTGGGTATGCCGTCAAATTCAGCCGCACGTTTCCACACATCATCCGCATTTACCACCTGCCCATCGCGCGTCAACGCAATCCATTCCGTATTTGAATCGACGAACATCCAACCCTTGCTGGTTTTAACTTCGGTTATCGCATGAGAAGCTTGGCCGTAGTGGAACATCGCGCTCCAATACCCACGATCCTGGCGATACAGCAAATAAACATGACGCGCTTCCAGCCCGATGTAATCAAACGCCTTGTCCATTGTCCGGCTGCGGTCATAGCATAAGCCTTCCCGCTTCTTCATCAAGTCGGCAGGTTCACGCGGCTGATAGTCAGGAATACCATTGCCAACCGGTGCAGCGACAAACACCCGATGCTGAATCGCCTTGATCGCCGTAATTTCATCGGCAAACGTTTTTGGATGCTGAAACGGAGCGAGTTTTAAATCATTTTGAAATACCGCCACATCCGCGGGCTCAAGATCGGTTGGCACATTGGCGTAAAAGGCTAGTGCAGAAAACAGACAAACCACCACCCCAAGGATCCATGCAGTCTTACGCGAAATTTTTATTAGTCTTTTTACCACTACGCACTAGCTCCGCAGCCAATCAATGGGCACATTATTGCGATGTGCAATGAAAAAATTAAAATCAGTGGGCTGACCAGGGATCGATCAGCGCCAGTATGCAACTCTCCACTCCCAATTAACCCAAAACATAGCAGCATTTCAGCCTTGCTATGCATTAGATCAAAACCTCGTCATTCTCGCGTAGGCGGGAATCCAGTTGATCAAAAACCCCTGCGGAGCAGGTCAAAATAAGTATTGACCGCTTCGCGGAATCTTTGTCTTTCTGGATTCCCGCCACGAGGGAATGACGGCTCTTTGCCATGAGGGTCCGTCCCCTATTGTATTTTTCTGGTTTATTTTGTCGATAGCAGGTCTTACGCTATTGCCCCTAAGCCGTTTCTTTCGACAAGAGATAATAGTTTCAATGATGGGCCGGAGGGATGTTTCTCGCCGCGCTCCCACTGGCTAACCGAATCTTTCTGTACATTTAAGTATTGGGCAAAAACCATTTGGCTGACGTCCTCGCGCTCGCGTAACGCACGGATTTCTTCGGCGGTGAATTCATGCACTGGCGTTAAACAAGACTCATCGAAACCGCGCATGGTTTTCTTATCCATCAGGCCGGCTTCATAAAGCCCGCTTGCCGTCTGATGGATGGCGGCCTTGATGTCGCTTTTGTAGGTTCTAGTTTTCTTCATCAAATATTACCTCTTCGTATAGTCCGTTACTCACAAGTTTTTCCAGCTCCACGTCGGAACAGGCCAAAAGTGTTTTAGCCAGCTCCTTGAAATCCCGTTCGTCGCTTTCGTTTATGTTGTCCTGTGCATTCCCTGTGCATTCTTGGCAAACCCATAAATGAAAAAAGCACGCTTACCTTTGCAGAAAAAGACGATAGATCGATACCCACCAGACTTGCCTTCGTTAGGCCGCGCGATCCTTTGTTTGATTACGCAGCCACCATAATCGGCATCAATGATTCCACGCTCTGCATTTCTCACGGCATCGCATAATTTTGCGTCGGTGATACGCTCCTTACTGGCGAATTTAGCAAACCACCTGCTTTTGAAAACCTGCATCGGCTTTACCGCCTATTTTTGTTTTGTTTTTCATTGTATAGAACTTAGCTCTATACTTCAAGCTATCCACAATCTTCAATCACCTCCCGATAAACCCTCTCAAACCGCTCTCTTGCTTTCTCTATCGAAAACTCGGTAGTTACACGAATCTTGGCTCGCCTGCCTGTTTGAATGGCCGCCCTGCCTTACCTCGCCGAGTACTGCGTCCTGCCAGCACAGAAATTACCTGAGCAAAACGCTCACTACCAAACACCAAACCTCCTTGGGTTGCACGACGAATATTGTCAACCTGCCCTGGCTCCAGTTCATGCCGGAACAACTCCCGATAGGTAGCCTGCCTTTCTTTATCCGTTAATCCCAACCCAATATACACCGGATGAGGTTGAATCATTAGCGATGCATCACCATGTGCATTTGCCCTATAGCTTGACCACCGATATTCTTCTGGAAATTTCACCATTCCCGCCCGCACCGGATTCATTTCAATATAGCGATGACAGCCGAGAAAATACATTTCCTCTCCCACTAAGCATGAACGAAACCGACCTTCCCATAAAGTACCAGTACGCTGATATGCGCGATTAAAATACTGAACATAACGTTGTCCCAACCTTTACATCAACTGCGATACACCATCAGCGTCCTGTGGAGTTACCAGCAGATGAACATGGTTAGTCATCAAGACATAGGCATGAACAGCCACGCCCACCTTGTTGCCTATTTCGGTCAAAAGATCGAGATAAAAGCAGCAATCTTCATCCGAAGCAAAGCAGGCACAACGATTATTGCCGCGCTGAATGAGATGTAACGGTGTATTCGGTAATCTAAGACGTGGTTGGCGTGGCATACCCATTAATTCCAAACAAATACATTACGTTGAAGTGCATTGCCAAATGTCACTAAGAATTACGCAGATTCGTCCGCTTCTGTCGGTACAGGGTGGCTTTCCAAATAGAGCGTATCGTAGCTGAGGTCTATCTCACCTGGCCATTCAACCGAACCAGCGACGACACGCACCCCAAAAAATGCGCTGCGTTCACGCAAGCGTTTGAACACGCCTTTATCTAAATAGGGCTTGGTATCGAAAATGCGTCTTTCTCCGTTAGTGAATGTCAGCAGTAATACATGGTCTTCGAGTGGCTGGGCAACTGCGATATAGGGGTTCATGTTACCTCCTAGCGTAGCGGATCAATGCGAAAAGGCTCTTCGCCCTTGACGGCCAAACTCCAATCGATCAGCAGCTCTTCCTTATGAATGAGCATCCACGCTTGAATTAGTTTTTCCTTGTTGGGCGGCATGTTGCCTGAAATACGTTCGCCGGTTTCGATCAGGTAAACAGCTTGCTGATTTTGACACTCTGCATGAATGTGCGGCGAATGGTGTTGTTTATCATCGTAAAAATACATACGAATGAGGACACCAAAAAACATACTGATGGTTGGCATGGCAAACCTCTGTTACTGAAGAATATTGTAAATTGTAACCGATATCTGCGAAGAACAATAGGAGTCTGTCCCCTATTATAATAGTAATAGGAGTCTGTCCCCTATTATAGTAGTATCATCAGTACTGGCCATGTCCGTTAGATCGGCAGACTCGCGCGGCTCGTAGACAGGTAGAGGTTCCGCTATTCGTTAAGCGGCACTGAACGCTCATAAAGCATTTCAGGATCAACATCAACATTTCCTGGCCACGCAACAGTAGCCGCACTGCAATGCAATGCACAAGAGTCAATATTCAAGGGAGCCGCCCCAGTGGAGCAATTGAAACTGAACGGTCGTAGAGCGTTTCGGGGGCAATATCTAGTTCGCCCGGCCAACACACGGTATCCAGAGCAACAAATGCCTGTTTGAACAAGGCAATATCCTGCAATCGAGTAAAAACCCCTCTATTCAGATAAGGGCGAGCATCAAACAAGCGGTGATCCCCGGTATTAAACCAGATTTCCAGAGAAAAATCGTTTCGCGGCACAACACGAATAACAGCTTCCATAATCTCCCCCTAGCGCAACGGGTCGATAGGGAAAGGAGTTTGACCGTTGACGGCCAACTCCCAATCGGCCAGCAATGACTCCCGATGTATTTCAATCCATGCCTGCACCAGTCTTGTTTTGTTCACGGGAATTTCGCCGCTGAGGAGCGCCGCATCCACAATTGAAAAAGCGGCCTCCTGCCCCTGATACTTGGCATGAACGTGTGGCAACTTATGTCGCTCATCGTCGTAGAAATAAAGGCAAATCACAATTCCATAAAACATGCTGATAGTTGGCATGACAAACCTCTTCTGCAAGAATTTATGCAATTGTAACCAACATTAGTCAGAACCATGCAATCAATTTTAACGCTACCTCCAATCGAACAATGAACCAAGAGTGAGCATGGATTTAAAATGCCTAACGTGAGGCCTGCTTCTTAACATTACCCCCAAATCAACCAACTGAAATAATCCACCCAGTTAAAATCAGGGAACAAGAT
>CAIQPV010000214.1 GCA_903873725.1 uncultured Nitrosomonadales bacterium | reverse complement strand
TCAAGATTCTGGAGCTGCGCGACCGTGCGCAGAAGGCGTTGGGCAGCAAGTTCGACATCCGCGCCTTCCACGACCAGGTGCTGGACTCCGGCGCCTTGCCGCTGGACGTGCTGGAAGCAAGGATCGATGCCTGGATTGCGCAGCAGAAACCCGCCGTTCCGTAGGGCTATAAGCCGGCAATTTCAGATTGAGACCGAAAAATGCGCAACATGAAAATCCGCTAGGCTTATACCCGGACAAAAAAATGCATTCTGTCCGGGTATAGGCCGACAGATTGAAAAAAGCGATCCCGCGAGTAAGAAATCTCCGCATCCATACGTAGCGCCGCAGCACCTATGTCCGTAAACAACCAGACCAAAACTTCAAAAACAAGCTGTTTTTAAGGCTTTTTAGGCGCATTTTTGCGCATAATTAGCGACATTTTGCCTACGCTTAAAGCAGTGGACAGTGGACAGTGGTCAGTTGTCAGTGGTCAGTGGTCAGTGGTCAGTGGTCAGTTGTCAGTTGTCAGTGAGACGAGCCGGGAGAGGATGGGCGATGCGGGAAAAGGAACGGAAGATGGCGCGGAAGAAGCTGGATGTGGAGATGCGGCCTTACCGGCGCGCGGGCAAGGACAAACATCCGACGAACGACCTGCTGCGGGCGGTGCGGCAGACGCTGCATGTTCCAGTGGCGGAGATTGCGGAGAAGATGGGGGTGTGCAAGTCGGTGGTGCTCGATCTTGAGGCCAGGGAGCCGAAGAATACGGTCACGCTGAGGTCGATGTCGCGGATGGCGCAGGCGATGGGCTGCAAGATGGTGTATGGAATTGTGCCCATGGGCGGGAAGACGCTGGAGGCGCTTGCGGAGCATCGGCTTTGGGCGAGCGTGCTGGGAGTGGGGCGGGAGCAAGCCGAACTGGTTGCATCCATACGGTCCTGGGGCAAGAGTGTTTTCCTGGACCCTGGGGCGATTTTCGGGATTTATCTATAAGGTTCAATCGATCCCAGGTCTCAAAGTCGAGACTTGGGGCACCCTGACATCTGAGGAAGAATTGAGATGTGGGGCACCCGCCAGTTGTCAACAATCGAACACAGAATCCCTAGTTAACCCATATTTCGCCCGCACTCGGCTGGGCTTGTAGAGCTCGTTTCAAGCGGTCTGTTAGAGATCGCCGAAGAGCGTGCATGCCGCAATAAAGTTCAGGTAAAAGGTGCGAGTAGGGCCGTTGTAATGTTTGGCTACGATGATCTCGGCCGTGCGCGCGTCAGCCTCGGCTATTTCTTCGTCAACGCAATAATAGGCTTCACGGTGTATGAAAATTACCAGGTCCGCATCCTGTTCGATGGAACCATGGACCCGTAGATCATTGAGCGTCGGGCGTCTGTCGCCACCGCAGTTCCTAATTATCTCCGGCAGTTGAAGAGTGGCAATCACCGGCACATTGAGTTCCTTGGCAAGTGCCCTGAGGCCGCGAGAAATTGCCGACAGATCCTGGATGGAGTTTTCGTAAGCACTACGGCCTTTTGAAAGTGTATTGGCAGACATCAGTTGCAAGGCATCCACGACAATTAGGTCGAGACCATTCTGGTCTTTCCTGAGTTGCCTGGCCCTGGAACGCAATCCGGCAAGGGAGACGCCGGTCGTGTCATCGATGGAGACGCGGGCCGCATCCAGCTTCTCCATTGCGCTTTCCACTTTGCCCATGTCCTCTTGTGTAAGAAAGCCATGCACGATTCTTTGTATGTGCAACCCGGTTTGTGAACCGAGCATACGCTGCAACAACGTCAGTTTGTTCATCTCCAGGCTGAATATGCCGACGATCGCATTCTGATGAATGGCAGCATTCAGGGCGATATTCATTGCGAATGCAGTGCTGCCCATACCCAGAGGTGCGGCAATGATTGTCAATTCACCCTTCTGAAGACCTTTGGTCATTTTGTCCAATCCAACAAAACCAGTGGCCAGTCCGGTGATTTTGACGTCCCGATTCATGAGGTTTTCGACATTACCAATGGAGCTCTCCCTGATCTGCTGTAGCGTTTGGAATCCCCCAGCAGGCCGCCTGGCAATGGAACGGTGTGCGATTTTCGACAGAAGCTGCATAACCTGACTTGTCATGATGGTTGCACTCTTCCTTATTTGTCCGGAATTGCATCCTGTCTCCGGCACCGTGCGAGTATAGCGCCAATTGCCTCCATCGATTCGGCTTCTTGCATCAGATTAAAAATAAATAACTTGCAGAAGGATAACGGGACTCTATGCGTAGCCCCGGTCAACATCGCAGGGCAACAAAGCCGAACTTGGGAAGGACTGCACGATTTCTATTCGCAGGGAGTGTGGGTGTATGATGTTTTGCTCGTAGGTGAAGCCGATGCCGGATAAGTCTATTTTTCACCGAATCGTCACGAAAGAAG
>CAIQPV010000213.1 GCA_903873725.1 uncultured Nitrosomonadales bacterium | reverse complement strand
GTCACAATCAAATGCGAAAAACACGATTACCCGTTTTGCATCATCGGCGAACAGGCCAACCGTTTTGTACGGCGGCGGCAAATCCTGCTGTGCCGCATAGGATGATGAAAACACCAACGTCAGCATCAATAAAATGTACCTCACGATTCGACCCCTCGTAATTCCGCAAAAACTTTCACCACATCTTCCAGCGTGCAAAAACCCATTGAAACCAATACATCCCCAAACTGCTTGATGACGCCTTCCTTACGCATGTTGATCTGTGCCGAAACCGCCTGATCTCGCTGAGATGGAGTAATAATTCCTGCCTCTATCAATTCAAGACCGAAGCGCCGTGAGATATTCCCGATCGGCTCGTTGCCGGCAATCTTTCTTACTTCATCCAGTGTGGTTTTTCCTTGCGAAGCCAGACGCACGCCAGCCTGCGCCAAAGTCTCATATTGGGGTTGCCTGCTTGCTGCTGCATACATTGCACGGTTGCCTTCAAACATTGCTTTTCGGAACACTTCATTAACAACCACCATTTCAATGACAGGCAACCTGCCTTTCATGACGCTGCCCTCTGTAATGGCAGCGAACTTTCCCCCTTCATGAAAGATGCTATGCGATTGCAGCCATGCCTTTTCAACCTGCGTAGGCGCCAGCATTTCGAATTCACCCTCCAGACGGCGTACAAGACGTTGCGCGGTCACCGCGCGCAGGGATGTGGCCAGGTTGTGGACCTCAACGCCCAGATCCAGTAAACGTGCAATAGTTTGCACGCTGTCGTTGGTATGCAGCGTGGCCAAAACCAAATGCCCTGTCATGGCTGCCTGAACCGCGATCTGGGCTGTTTCGGCGTCGCGTATCTCGCCGACCAGAATGACATCCGGGTCTTGACGTAAAGTTGCACGCAAGGCTTGCGGAAACGTGTTGTGCTGATCATCAATATCGGTCTGATTTAAGCCCGGCATCGTGATTTCTACCGGATTTTCAATGGTGCTAATCTTCTTGTCAGGTGTATTGAGCTCATTGAGAATGGAATAAAGCGTGGTTGTCTTGCCAGAGCCGGTGGGACCGGTTACCAGAAACAAACCCGTTGGCTCATCGATGATCTGGTCAATGAAATACCGTACAGCAGGTTGCATCTCAATGCTGTTGATGTCCAGAATGGAACTACTCTCATCGTGAACACGGCAGACAATGGACTGGCCGTTCACACATGGCTGAATAGACACGCGAATGTCCAGCTTGCGTTTCACAGGGTGCTGATAACGGAGTTGGATACGGCCATCGTGAGAACTCTTGCGATCACCGATGGGCAGTTGCGCGCGAGAACGTATCTTGTCATCCACAATACGCACCTGATTGCCACTAATCGTGTCGTAAGTGGATAGCCCGCCAGGCAAACGCCAACGGATACGGCAATCGTGCCCATGCTCTTCAAAATGGATGTCTGCCACGCCAGTCTGCGCGGCTGAAAGGAACAGATCGTTGAGCCAGGCGACAGTTTCTTTGTCACCTTGTCCGCTCGCAATGAATAAATCCGGCTCTCTGCTCATGACGACTTTTTAGCACCTTTACCGCAAACCAGCGCCTCGCCATAAAACTGGTGAGCCAGAAATTCCTGGGTTGCAATATCAGCCTTAAGGCTCCAGATAAAGAATTCCGATTGTTGACTTATATTTGCCCAGTTTTCGACCCCCAATCTGAAAGCCTGCATGACCATACGAACCGGTGATGCAGAACGATAAACCCGTTCACACGGCTCTGTCGCAGACAATGTGTACAAGAGATAAATTATTGCCGAAGCCACGAATAGCATGCTGAAAATTGACTTCACGCTACCCCCCATAAAATCGATGGTAGCCTGATGGCAAAGGCAGCGGCCTCTGCGAATGTTCTTAATCCGCATCTGGTGTCGCCAGATGTGTTGTGAATTTCCACCATTTCAAAGCGTTCACCGAAGCGTATGCAGAAATTCCGCTGCACATTAAAATTCCCGTATTTTTCACAAGACAAATATGCAATGTCACACTCGTCAATCACAGCAGCCC
>CAIQPV010000212.1 GCA_903873725.1 uncultured Nitrosomonadales bacterium | reverse complement strand
CACTGTTACTTTTTCCGCCATCTGCGCGTTTCTGATGCGCGTCAGCATGTCGGAGATCGGATCACTCATACTCATAAATTCACCCTTACCAGCTTGCCTTGATTACACCAGGAATTTCACCGCGCATCGCGAATTCACGCAATTTTGTGCGACCCAACCCAAACTTGCTAAACACACCGCGCGGACGTCCAGTCAACGCACAACGGTTGCGCAAACGAACCGGACTGGAATTGCGCGGCAACGCTTGCAACTTTTGACGTGCTGCATAACGCTCTTCTTCGCTCAGCTTGATGTTGCCGACAATCGCCTGCAACTCAGCACGCTTGGCAGCAAACTTCTTGACGGTGTCGCGACGTTTCAGGTCACGGTTAATGACAGATAACTTGGCCATTTTGCCCTCAGTTCTTCAATGGGAATTTGAATGCCAACAGAAGGGCACGCGCCTCTTCGTCGGTCTTTGCGCTGGTAGTAATGGTAATATTCATACCACGCAATGCATCAATTTTGTCGTATTCGATTTCCGGAAAAATAATCTGTTCCTTGACACCCATATTGTAGTTGCCACGGCCATCAAAAGACTTGCCGGATATACCGCGAAAATCGCGGATTCGCGGAATCGCAACCGTTACCAGGCGATCCAGAAATTCATACATGCGCGCCTTGCGCAAGGTGACTTTGCATCCTACAGGGTAATTTTCACGAATCTTAAAACCCGCGATGGACTTTTTGGATTTGGTCACGACCGGTTTCTGACCTGCAATCTTCTGCATGTCACCCACCGCGTGCTCCATCACCTTCTTGTCGGCCACCGCCTCACCCACACCCATATTCAGGGTGATTTTTTCGATACGCGGCACTTCCATAACGGACTTGTAGCCGAACTTTTTCATCAGTTCAGGTGCTACGGTATCCTTGTAGTAATCAAACAAACGAGCCATGCCCTATTACCCCTTTACGCGTCAATCACTTCGCCGCTGGACCTGAACACACGAACTTTGCGGCCATCTTCCAGCGTTTTGGTACCTACACGGTCAGCCTTTTTTGACGTCGCGTTATAAATAGCCACATTTGATACGTGGATGGACATTTCCTTTTCCACGATTCCACCAGTTTCACCCTTGACCGGATTAGGCTTCTGATGCTTCTTGACTTTATTGACACCACTCACCAGCAGGCGGTCATCCAGCACTTGCAGCACATTGCCGCGACTGCCTTTGTCTTTTCCCGCGATGACAATAACATCATCATTCTTTTTAATCTTGCGCATGATTTTTCCTTGACTGCAGATTTTTTCTGGCTACCTGGGCTCTGTTTACAGCACTTCAGGCGCCAACGACACGATCTTCATGAATCGTTCGGTACGCAGTTCACGCGTTACCGGGCCGAAAATACGCGTTCCAATCGGCTCCAATTTGGCGTTCAACAATACCGCAGCATTGCCGTCGAACTTGATCAACGAACCATCAGGACGGCGCACGCCCTTCGCAGTACGCACCACCACGGCGCTGTAAACTTCGCCCTTCTTTACGCGTGAACGCGGAGCAGCATCCCTGATGCTTACCTTGATAACATCACCGACAGCCGCATAACGACGCTTTGATCCGCCAAGCACCTTGATGCACATGACAGAACGCGCGCCAGTATTGTCGGCGACAGTCAAAACCGATTGCATTTGAATCATTTTTTAACTCTCCAACTTTATCCGCTCACAGCGGCTAGTTTTGGAACCCGTTTGGGTTAGGCCGCCGCAAGCGGCGGGGTGAAACGAAGCCGCGCATTATATCCAGACTTGAGCCGAAGCACAAGAGATAAATGCAATTAAATCTGCTGATGGTAAATTAAGCCGTTTGACCCTTTTCCACTAACTGGGTAACGCGCCAGCTTTTGGTCTTGGCCAATGGACGACATTCCTCAATGGCAACTACATCTCCCTGGTGGAACTCGTTATTCTCATCGTGGGCGTGATACTTTTTCGACACACTGACGATCTTGCCCATCAACGGATCCTTGACCTTGCGCACAACTGATACAGTAACAGTCTTATCCATCTTGTCACTCACCACCGTGCCGGTCAGTGTACGTTTCAGATTCGTTGCACTCATTGCTGCACACCCTTTTCTGTCAATATGGTTTTCACGCGGGCAATGTCGCGGCGCACCTTGCCAAGCTGGCTGTTATTGCTCAACTGCTGGGTCGCCACCTGCATGCGCAGGCCGAATTGCGCTTTGGTCAAGGATAACAACTCCTGCTCCAGATCCGCTGCGGATTTAACTCTCAGTTCACTTGCCTTCATAATTACGCCCCTACCTGTCTGACCACAAATGTCGTGGCTATTGGCAACTTGGCGGAAGCAAGACGGAATGCCTCGCGCGCTATTACTTCCTCAACGCCATCCATTTCATACAGCATTTTGCCCGGCTGGATTTCAGCAACGTAATACTCGGGATTACCCTTACCGTTACCCATACGAACCTCAGCAGGTTTCTGCGAGATCGGCTTATCGGGGAAAATACGAATCCAGATACGGCCACCGCGCTTGATGTGACGCGTCATGGCACGACGTGCCGCTTCAATCTGGCGTGCCGTCAAACGGCCACGAGCAACAGCCTTGAGACCGAACTCACCGAAGCTGACTTTGTTGCCGCGTGTAGCAATGCCGGTGTTGCGGCCTTTCTGCTCCTTGCGATACTTTCTTCTAGATGGTTGCAGCATGTTTTACTCCCGACTTTCTTACTCTTTTTTCCGGTTCGGCCGCAGCAGGTGCAGACGCCTCTTCCACCCCTGTGTACTCGCCCTTGTATACCCAGACCTTGACACCAATAATGCCATAGGTGGTTTTTGCCTCGGCAGTGCCATAGTCAATATTGGCACGCAAAGTATGCAATGGCACACGGCCTTCGCGATACCACTCGGTACGCGCAATTTCTATCCCGTTCAAGCGGCCTGCACTCATGATCTTGATACCCTGCGCGCCCAGACGCATGGCATTCTGCATCGCGCGTTTCATGGCACGGCGGAACATGATGCGCTTTTCCAGTTGCGAGGTAATGCTCTCGGCGATCAACTGCGCATCCACTTCCGGCTTGCGTACTTCCTCGATGTTCAACGCTACATCAGGCAATCCCATGCGCTTCCGCAACTCGGCGCGCAGAGACTCGATATCTTCGCCTTTCTTGCCGATCACCACACCGGGGCGGGCGGTATAAATCGTAATTTTGGCATTCTTGGCAGGACGCTCGATGACTATTTTGGAAACACCGGCTCCGGCCAGTTTTTTCTTCAAATAATCGCGCACTTCAATATCCTTGAGCAACATGCCTGAAAAATCCTTGCTATTGGCATACCACTTCGAAGTCCAGTTCTTTTGTACGCTCAACCGGAAGCCGATTGGATGAATTTTCTGTCCCATATTTACCCTCAGTTCCCGACGGTTATCGTAATGTGGCAAGTCTGCTTCTCAATCGGGGTGCCTCGCCCCTTTGCCCTGGCTATTTGCCGCGCCATCGATTGTGCCT
>CAIQPV010000211.1 GCA_903873725.1 uncultured Nitrosomonadales bacterium | reverse complement strand
GATTGATTACAGCCGGGAAATGGCGCTGATTGCGGTGGCGGAGCAGCAGGGCAAGGAAATCGAATTGGGGGTGTCGCGTTTTACCATCAACCCGGATGGTGAAAGTTGCGAATTCGCGTTGGTGATTGCCGACAACATGGGCGGAAAAGGGCTGGGCTCGAAGCTGATGACGGCATTGCTGGATGCTGCACGCTCCAAAGGGCTGCGCACCATGGAAGGCGAAGTGCTGAAGAACAACAGCAGTATGTTGCACCTGATGAGCCGCCTGGGTTTTACCTGCCGCGCCAGCGCGGAGGACAACGAAATAACAGTCGTGCGCAAAACATTGTGAGTTCCGAGAATTTGCTTGAGACAATTACGGAAGCCGAATTGGCGGTAGAATACTGTCCTGACCCTATCAATTTTTTACCGGCTTACTAATTCGTCATGCATACCGCATACCTTACTCATTCTGCCTGCCTCAAGCACGACATGGGCGCGGATCATCCGGAGTGCCCGGCGCGTATCCATGCCGTCGAGGATCAATTGATTTCATCCGGGCTTTTGCCGTTTCTTGATTGGCATGAAGCTCCCCGCGCCGATAAGAAGCAACTGGCGCGTGTCCATGATCGCGATTACATCGAGCAGATTTTTTCCACGGCTCCAAGAGAAGGAATGATCCATCTGGATCCTGACACGGCAATGAATTCGCATAGTCTGGAAGCCGCGCTGCGTTCGGCAGGCGCGGCGGTGATGGCGACAGATATTGTGATTTCCGGCCACGTGGAAAATGCATTTTGCAATATTCGCCCACCCGGTCACCATGCCGGACATCGCAGTTCGGCCGGTTTTTGCATCTTCAACAATGTGGCTGTAGCTGCGGCGCATGCGCTCGAACATCACGGTTTGCAGCGGGTGGCTATCGCCGATTTCGATGTGCATCATGGTGATGGCACCGAAGATATTTTTCACGACGATCCGCGCGTGATGCTGTGTTCTACCTTTCAGCATCCCTATTATCCCTATTGCGGTGCCGACAGCGGCAATGAACACATCATCAATGTTCCGTTACCCGCCGGCACCGCAAGCGCGGAATTCCGCGCTGCAGTAACCGCGCACTGGCTACCGGCGTTGGAGCGCTTCCAACCGCAGATGTTATTCATTTCGGCAGGATTCGATGCGCACAGGGAAGATGACATGGGCGGTTTTGGTTTGAGCGATGGCGATTACGGGTGGGTGACCGACCAGCTCAAGGACATTGCCAATCGCCACGCCGGACGCCGCATTGTTTCGGTGCTTGAAGGAGGGTATGAGCTGCACGCGTTGGGGCGCAGCGCCATGTATCACGTCAAAAGCATGAGCGGATTATAGGGCGGGCATACATTTTCTATCTATTAAATTCATGCCGGACGGCGTGATCTCTCTGAACATTTATTCTTGAGAACAAACTTACCCTGTGATTATGATGACCAAGTGTCATTGCGCTATTGATGGAGAAATGGAATTACAATCCCAGCGTGGTCGGCGAAACAGCAGGATGGGAAGCAGCCCATATTTCTTCGAAACGCGATTTTAGAACGCGTGCTCCGGCAGGATCATGTTGCGCCAGGATGCCGCGTGGATCATCAAAGTGGAAGCGGCGAACATAATGCGATTCGTCCGCGACGGAGAAAGGTTCGGTCACGTTCAATAGATGTTTGGGAGTCTGGTAAATGTGCATGCTGTGACTGAACTGGCGCAAAAGCGTCATCAATCTCGGACAGTACAGCACCAGCGGGCGAGTGTTGTGGGCCACCAGGTGCAGACGGTTGGCAGGGCTGGACAGAAGGAAAGTGCGCAGGGTGTTGTAGCGTGCTTCGGAGTTGAAACCGATATTTTCGAAATCTTTTTCGAAAACAAACAGGTCGTGTTGCGCCAGTCCGCACAGCGTATCCAGCGCAGCGATATAGTCTGCCATGCCGTCCAGATGGGTGTGTTGAACTTCATCATTCATGGTGATTACCTCGCTTGCTGTTGATGGGTGCAATATAACCGTCTGAGTAAAACTGGTAAAGCAAAGCGAGCGTTCGTGCCGGCAATCCCGGCGTTGCACCAAGCCGCCGCGCATCGGCAAGTGTACGCAGCACAAGGTAGTCATCCTTGCCGACCGTGTGCGCTTCGCCGTTGATGAACACAGTGCCGTCATGGCACAGCATCTGTGTTTTTAAATCAAGCTCCACGCCGCGAGTTTGGATAGCTTGCCCAAAACGCGCGCGACTGAGTGGTTTTCCCGGCGCATCGAAGAATATGTGAGGCTTGGGTTCGCTGAGATAACAGCCGAGAAAGCCGGCGATGTCGCGCTTGTCCCACTGTACCTGTTTGATGGCGTGTTCCACCTGATTCAGCATGTCCGCGCCGATTTCGGAAGGGTGGCGTTGCATCTTGAGATCAGGGTCGGCATAGATGCCATTGACGCAAAGGCGATCCTGCAAATACACCAGAAATTGTTCCGCCAGTTCCTGATAAGAGGGAGTGCGGAATCCGATGGAATAAGTCATGCATTCGTCTTCGGCGATGCCGTTGTGGGCGCAATGCGGAGGCAGGTAGAGCATGTCGCCCGGCTCAAGCACCCATTCCTGTTCAACCTTGAAATCTTTCAGAATGCGCAACGGTGCGCCTTCAATCAGCGTGCGGTCGGCCTGCGTGGAAATTTGCCAGCGGCGATGCCCCATACCTTGCAACAGGAATACATCATAGGAATCGAAATGCGGTCCAACCCCGCCGCCTTTAGGGGCATAACTGACCATCAGGTCGTCGAGACGCGCGTGCGGTATAAAATTGAATTGCTTGAGCAGTTCGGCCCCTTCCGGCAAATAATGGTTCAAACCTTGCAACAGCACGGTCCATTTAGTCCTGGATAGGCGGTCGAAATCTTCCGCTTCAAACGGAGCCTGATGCAATTGCCATAGTCCGCGCCGATTGGTGACCACGCGCGCCTGCGCATCCTGGTCACAAACCAGTGTGATCAATTGGGGCAAATCAAGCAGGCCATTAAATTGCGGCAGGGCCTTACGGATCAGCAGCGGTTTTTTCTGCCAGTAATCGTGCAGAAAGACATTTACGGTCAAGCCGCCCAGAAGGGTCAGAGATTTTTTCATAGACGGATTATAGCGTTGGAAGGACATTATAAAAATACTTTCGCAGCGTATGAAATAAGTTAGAATTCCCGAAAGCGTGCTAATTACCATATCAGGAAAATGATGGTTGATGTGTAGCAAGAGGGAGTAAAACTATATGGCAGCCGTGGTGTTACAAGCAGGAATGGATGCTCCGCAGTTCGAGTTGCCCGATGCGGATATGGAGAATTTCACCCTGGAAGCGCAGCGTGGCAGGAAAAATGTTGTCCTGTATTTCTACCCCAAGGACGACACTCCCGGTTGTACCATGGAAGCAAACGAATTCAGCGATCTGGATGACGATTTTAGCCAACTTGACACACTGGTGGTTGGCGTCAGCCGTGACGAATGCCTTAGCCACGCCGACTTCCGCGATAAATATGGGCTTTCCGTACTGCTGTTATCCGACACGGAATCCAGAGTGTGCAAAAAATACGGGGTACTTTACGACAAGGAAGTGGATGGTCACAAGAAAGTTGCCATACAGCGTTCTACCTTTGTGATAGACAAGCAAGGCAAATTGCGCCATGTGCTTTACGGTGTCCATGCCCACGGCCATGCCCATGAAATTTTTAATTTGATAAAGGAACTGAAATGAAGATTGCGAAAGACACCGTTGTGTCACTACGTTATGAGCTGTCTGACGCGAACGGCGCCCTGCTGGAGAAAACTGACGATCCGATCAGTTATCTGCACGGCGGCTATGATGGTATTTTCCCGACTGTGGAAGAAGTGCTGCATGGCAAAGATGTGGGTTCCAAATTTGAGGTAACAATGGAGCCGGACGAAGCTTTCGGCGATTACGACCACGAACTGGTGCGTGTCGAACCGCGCAATTTGTTTCCGGAAAATATCCAAATCGGCATGCAGTTCGAGGGCGGCGCGGAAGACGCTGACGATGAAGATTACATGCTGTTCACCGTGGTGGATGTTACCGATGATGAAGTCACCGTGGATGGTAACCATCCGCTGGCGGGAAAGACGCTGAACTTCGTTGGCGTGGTTACCGGCGTGCGCGCTGCCACTGCCGAAGAACTGGAGCACGGCCACACGCATGGTGAAGGCGGGCATCACCACTGAGTTGCAGTTGTTCAGGAAATAAGGTTTTGTTATGAGAGGAGTCTACTGCTGTAGCTGCGTGGCAGGGGCTCAGGCTGTTAAGATCTGGATGGTCAGGCAATTGCAGCAGTACAACAATCCTCAATATGATTATCAACACACATCACGACTTCCCGGTCCAGCTTTCCTTCATCGGCCATCTCATTTAGTATTTCCATGATCTCGTCCCTGGACATGGAATCACGATAGGGTCGCGTCTGGGCCAGGGCTTGAAATACATCGGCAACAGCTACAATACGTGCCTCCAAAGAAATTCGCCTGCCGCTCAAGTGATTCGGATACCCGCTTCCGTCCACACGCTCGTGATGTTGCGCAGCCCATTCAGTAATCTTTTCCAGTCCGTGTATGCCTTTCAGGATGGAATACGTATCGAAACTATGTTTCTGGATATGCGCATATTCCTCGGTCGTCAGCTTGCCGGGTTTGTCCAACAGTTCATCAGGCTGCCTGAGCTTGCCTATGTCATGTAACAATCCGGCCAATTCCAGCATTTCGCAACTTTTTTCGGAGAGTTTGAACAAGGTTCCAATGAGTCTTGCCAAACGTGCCACACCATCGGAATGCGATTTGGTGAATGAACTTTTGGCATCGACGATATATGAGAAAATGCTCACGATACTACGCAGCTCCTGGAAATCCATTTCGCGGGCTTTGGTCTCCGACAACCAGACCGACACATAACCATTCACATGTTCTTTTTCCAGGGAAAGCCAGAATGTTTCCGATCTGGATAGATCAAGAAAAGCATCCACCAATTCCGGACAGAACCAATCGCCGCGTTTGTCCAGAATCTTGTTGCGAATTTCTTCTCTTCCCAAGAGCAGGTTGGATTGATCAACCAGGAACGCCAGCGAAAGCACATCCACACGGTCAACCATGTAAATACAATTGGCGTTAAGTTTTACCTCCGGCGGCAAATCCATGTCTTTCAGAGCAGACCAGTGTGTATGGTGGTAACACACAATCGGCGCGAGGCTGGACATCAGCGGGCAGGTTTTCAGCAAAGCAGAGCCCAGCAAGCAGTGATCGTTTTCATTCTCCCATTCAAATTGGGCCAATCGTTTATGCACTGCGGTTTTTGATACTCCGGAGTCATGCAGAATGGCCGCCTGGAACAGGTCGTCCATTTGCCGGTGCGGCCATCCCAGATATTTGCCGCACTCGGCAGCCATATAGGCAACGCGCTTACCGTGATGGATATGAGTGACTCCCACCAGATCAAGTGCATCGGATAAGGTATAGATCGCTTCGTGCAAGTTGATATTGAACTTCGACATTGTTTCTAAATCACCTCAATACAGGAGCTAAAAATCCTCTTCCAGGGCATATCCGTGCCGCCTTTATGGACCAATACGCCAAGTCATCAAGTGAGCAACCGCCGACAGCCTGAAAACAGAATACTTGCAAACGGGAAAGAGTTCATATAAATCGCTCGACTTCCGAACCAGGGACAACAGCAATCAATCTTGTTTCAGTGGCGACAGGAACGCTTCTGGCTATTATAGTGCGCACAATTGCTTTGCCGCTATTATCCGTGACCATGCCCTGCACGAAAGATTGGCAAATCTTGAGTTGGGCACAGGCAGTTTACCTATGCCGGAGAAAGAGCGCCGTACCCGCGTGAAAGATGCTTTTACAGTCCTGCCGGCAAGTTTCCAGAAAAGCATGAGGTGAGGGTGTGCGAGATCCTACATGCCTTCCTGCATGCGTAGAAAAGGTGGTCCGGTTCCAGGTATGGCTTCGCAGTTGTTGTTGCAGGAATTTGGTCTGGAGGCAGAATGCTTTACAATGCCGCTTCGATTTACAGTCACAACGCCCCATCTACAATGACCCGAACCAAGATTTGCGGCATCACGCGAGAGGAAGATGCGCTGGCTGCCGCACACAGCGGCGCGGACGCGCTCGGATTGGTGTTCTACGAGAAAAGTCCGCGCTTTGTCACTGTGCAGCGTGCAGCGCAATTGGCGAAAATAATTCCGCCATTCGTGACAGTTGCGGGTTTGTTCGTAAATCCTTCCGAAGATGAAGTGCGCAATGTATTGCGCCGGGTTCCTCTGAATGTGTTGCAATTCCACGGCGAGGAAGAACCGGGGTTCTGTGCGCAGTTCGGACGTCCTTATCTCAAAGCAATCCGGGTCAAACAGGGAGTGGATTTGATACAATGCGCCGCCCGTTATCAAGATGCACAGGGGTTGCTGCTGGATGCTTTTGTAGAGGGAGTGCATGGTGGAACAGGGGTGGTTTTTGAGTG
>CAIQPV010000210.1 GCA_903873725.1 uncultured Nitrosomonadales bacterium | reverse complement strand
TCGGTCAACCGTTGCAACATCAGCTTGAGACTCTGATTGAGGGCGCTCATGCTGCACCTCCAAACTCAATCTCTTTCTGGCAAGTCCTGATCTGGCGTGCTGCTGTAATCAGCATGGCGATGTATTCGTCCTTGTCAGACGCATCGCCGGCCTCATTCAGCAGGAATACAAACAGCCCATCCCCAACCTTTTCAGCATCCGCTACGCTTTTAATATAGGCGTAATTGCCGCCTTCGTAGTGTTGAGTGACTTGCTGCTGAAGTTCGGTCAGGCCGGTTAGATTTTCACCTTTGCGAGCTTGTTCGAACTCGGCGGCCATGTCGTTTTGCTGGGCTTCGATCAGAGAATCCCAGAATTCCTGAGATACATCCATGAAAGCCAGGAGTTCGGAAACGTAGTTAGCATTGGTGATATTGCGTGAAAAATCTGCGACCGTTGCCGGGTGCATGCAATCGCTGCACTGGCAATAGTTTTCATCTTCCCACTCACCGCCGTTTGCGTCATCCGTCCCATCGTCATGCACCGTTAAAGTGGTTGTTACCACAATATTGAATGGCCCAAGCGAACCACAATTAGGACATTTCATACCGATCAGGCAATTATCGTTTTGCTTTTTCATGTTCATCTCCAAAAATAGAGAACCGACATTGGTTCACAGAGTATTGGTGGAACACGTACTAATAAAAACGACCCGGTCTCGAAGAGAGCGGGTCGTTTTTATTGGGCACTACATGGCACGAAACATACAGGCGGGAAAAAGCCCCGGCAGCAAAGCTGCTCGGGGCTTGGGTTTGAATTAAACTACACGAGAAATCTATGCGTGTTTTGTGCCGTTATGACTTTTATGAACAACGTGATAACGGGCATGATCGTGAACCTTCAAAAGTTGCGCTACTTCATTTCTGGCCACTACAATTGCATCGACAAACTTCGGACGGTACACAGCGTTCTTGATTGGAACAGCTTCACGTAGAACGCTGACACAATACCCAAGATCGTCGTCTTGCTGAAGATGAACTTCCATCTTTTCTCCGATAGCATGGTAATACCAGCCATCCTCGACTTTATCCCAGTCAGCCAGAGCCGCAACACTGTAATCACTTGGGTTTGTTGAACCTTGAATTACAGGATTTGTGTCCCATGCTTCTGTTGCAGAGTTAAAACCCAGACGTTGAGACAGCGCATACATTTCGTCATAAGCCTTAAACTCTTTCTTGTTGCGGTATTGGGCTTGTAATTTGCCTATCCACATTTTGATTCTCCTTTAATTGCCGGAAAAATGCCGTCCCATATTCCACAACAACCTTGGCGCGCAACCACATGCAAATCCTGACTATGTTATTGTCGTTGTGGCTGCTCATAGCTTCAGTCCTCCCGACTTTATCCACAGGTTTATTGCATCTTGCGCAGCGTTAATCGCATCTACTTTGGCTGCATCAAAACCTTCTTCGCAAAATCCCCCATAGCAGTTAGCATCCACATAGTCGTGCAGTTCTGAGAATGACACACAAGTCACTGGCACTACGCCCTTCCGCACGTCCGCCAATATCTCACGCTTCATACGCTCAATGCGCGGATGCGCCGAATACACACCTGCGGCAAGCTTGTCCACGGCCACACTGAACCATGCATCTACGTCTTCCATGTAGTTGCCGCTCTCGCGGTACTCAAGAGGTAACGCCATCCAGTGCGCCTGGAACAGAGTCGCCTGATCGAACAACCACTCGAATATTCCCCGACTGCCGTTAAGTGAATCCATGATGTCCCCTTGCAGCGTGCCAGTTTGTCTGTCGTGCCAGTGGGCATAGCCCCATGTCAAGTCATACAGGACTTCATTGATCGGGTTTTCGTATGCGTTATGTGTAGTTACCGCTTGAATCTTACCCAGCGCCACAAGAATGCGGCTCATATCCATAGTGCGCAGTGAACCATCAGGTAAAATTTCATCGCGCACAGCATCGACTAATTCCTGTAAATTCTGACTCATATCGCACCGCTTTTCTTCGACGGGAAGTTCTGTTTTCATGTTTCTCTCCAAAATAGAGAACCGACATTGGTTCACTGAGTATTGGTTGAACACGCGTCAATAAAAAAAGCCCTCGATCTCAGAGAGAAAGAGGGCTAGGTTATTTCTTGCTATGCGACATCTGGAGGATGTCGCTCAATGTTGCTGCACGTCTCGTATACCGTAAATCACGCTGAAATAGTACAGTTAATGACTTTTCGATGTTGCGGCACCATCACCACTTCATCTACAACCTCGCAATGATCAACCAAATCGATGAACGCGCTTCTGATCTCGTCACATGCACGATCAAAAGCTTGCACCAGCTTGACCCGGTTTCGCAACTCGCCCATGCTCCACTCGACGAAATCTTCCCTTTGATCGATGGATTTGCCGGGGTAGACGCTCAAGCGTGATGGCATTACGGTGTAATTAACACGACCATTTTCGCCTTCCGCATGGCAGCGACCGCACTTGTTGCCGATCGTCTCGTCCTTGCAGGCAATTTTCGCCGCACGGATGAAAGACAGCTTTTTATCATCAGCCAGATCGACTTCCTTAATGGTTGGCTCATCAAGATAGACCGCATCAACCCAGCACCCACCATTGCGGAACACGTTAGCTTCAATGATGCCACGAGGCGTAGACAAATCAGTCTCGTGGACACGCTTGAAGTTGCGCTGCCCACATGAACGACAGTGAGACTGGTGGCCAGTCAACTCATGAACGCTGTTATAGAGCACCAGATACCCGCCAGAACGCCCATTTGTGCCTATCGTATAGCGCCCTGCGAACTCCATCGTGAACGTATCGATAGGCAATTGGATTTCGTCCCAGAAATCGGTTTCGAGCATTTCATAAGCTCGATCAACTTGAGCGGCTTTCAACCCGAGGCGACCTATCTTTATGCAATGAGCATAGCTCGTTGCGCCATTCCACGAGTTCATCGTGTTGTAACGGTAATGCTCAGCCAAAAAACTGACCATTGCATCGCGACTACGCAGATCTACTTGTTTTTCAAAAAACATGATTTTCTCCTAAGAAAAACCGACATGGTTCACTGAGTATTGGCTGAGCACGTACCCATAAAAAAGCCCCGACAGCATGGCTGCGCGGGGCTTGGTACGACTGTAGTGATTTGGTCCTCATGAATAACGAGGACTTGAGCACCTTTTAAGTTACAATTCCATTGCGGACTCCAGCTCCGAGGTCTTGCACCAAAGCTGGATATTTTCTAGTAGCCACTATCCGCCATGTTGTAAGCGTTGGAAAATTCCAACCCCCTCAAGTTATCAGCCGAAGGACTGCTTTCGTGGTAGGCTTTTTTTACTGCCGGATAATAGGCACAAGTGTCGCCTTTGGTGATTGGCTTGCCGGTTTCGGGGCATACGCTATCAAAACGTGCGGTGGTGAAATACGGGGTATGGTTACGCATGACATTCTCCTGTAATGATTCGATTAAGCCGCTATCACTTCGCTTTCTTCATCTTCCTGCACTACATTTCCGATCAGGTATTCCGTTGATTTTCTGGCCGCGCTAGAAGCCTTGAATATCGCCTTCTTGTCACCCCTTAAAATCCGGATCCAGCTTGCAATATAGGAAGCGTGTTGCAATTGACCATCTATCGAGGTGTGAGCACATAAAAACGCTGCCCCAAGCTCTGCCGTCAGTTCCTCCATCGCGTAGTCAGCATCGCCAAATCGAACACCTGCAAAATTGCGATCCAGACGGCTTTTGTGGCCCGTCCAGTGCGTCAATTCATGCAAGGCGGTAGAGTAGTAATCAGGAATAGACTTGAATTCCAGCTTGTGCGGCATGTGTATTTCGTCGATCGATGGAATAAAACAAGCGCGATTGCTTCCATGCACTACGCTGGCCTTCGCCATAAGCCGCTCCGCTTCAGTATTGTCTGCGAACTGGTCGATTAGCGGCTTGGCTTGCTCGCTGAATTTTTCCGGCAAATTGTCGATCTGCGAAGCGTTAAACACGGTAAAGGTGCGCAAAAGAGGGATGGTTTTTTCTACGGCCTCACCATCACCGCTGGAAGCATTTACGTCTTTTACCTTGAAAGGCTTGAATAAAACGATGCGCGTACCATGCTCTCCCTTGCGTACATTCGCCCCCACGTCGATGGCCTGTTTGAATGTCAGCCAACGTGGTGAAGTGTAAGGTGTCATGGCCAGCAACACGGTATTGATACCGGAATATTCCCGGCCTGTTATCGCATTTCGTGGACTTCCGCAGCTTGACCAAGGTTTTACCCACGGAGCAGTCCCGTTTTCAAGTGCAGCAATGATTTTGTCTGTAATTTCTTGATACGCATCCTTGTGGCTGTTCATGTTTCTCTCCAAAAATAGAGAACCGACATTGGTTCACTGATAATTGGTTAAACATGGGGTGATAAAAAAGATTGGTTTGATGCCTGAAAAGGCAATCTGTTATCTATTAGCAGTTATCGCTTATCCATTACCTATTTCGGAAATGCCACACTTAATCCAGTAGTTTCGCCATTTATACAAAATTGGTGCGTTCAAAACTGGTGGCGGCATAAGATGTTCACCCCCAAAATTATCAAGGGGCGGGTGACTGTGGCGTGTTTAAGGAAACTCTAGCTGAACTTATAGGACATCCAGATCGCAGCGGCTAACGCGCACATGATTGCTGGCATGGCCACAAACCAGTCCTGCCTCGATGGCAGGCTGCCGATCAGGATAGTGCTGGCGATCCATGCATGGATCAAGTACCACCAGCCGGTTCCCGCCGACATGATGTGGACGGCATACCACAAGCCTGCTGGTAGCAGCATAAACGGGGCCAGGGCGATTGGAATGGTGGTGATGAAGTTGGGTGCAGCCTGGACGGACCCAAGCCGCCATGCATCGCCGTCGCGCTTTGGGATGAGATTCGGAAATGAAGGTTTCGCCCTCAACAGAAGTGCCACAGCAAAATGCGCAAGTTCGTGCGCCACAGTTCCTGGCAAGGCAAATATGCTGTACATCCACATCCCCAGCCGGGGTGCGACAAGGTTGAATGTCAAAACGGTTGCGATCAATAAATGATCTGTTAGCGGCAATGCAATAAATTGTTTTGCGATTAATATCAATTTTTCAGGGTATCCGTAATTCGTGGTTAGACGTCATGCAAAGCTGTCTGTCATTATCCATTCTGCTGACATTTTAGAGTCAATCATAGATGTACTTGGTCGAGTTTTTTCTCAAGCATGGCGCGAATGCCAAATGGTAATTTGGCTATCTGCTCAGGCGTTGCAGGCTTAGGCGGTTCGGCGGCAGGGCGTTCGTCATCTGCTTTACGTTTAGCGCGCTGTTCCGCAATTTTTACCGACCGTTCAGGGGAAAATGAACCGTTGGCCATGCGTTTTGCCATTCCACGCATGTAGCCGATCGGATTGGGTAATGGTTTTACGAGTAGTACACCATGCAGTTCGTCCAGAAGTATTTGCCATTTTTGTTGCGGAACACCGCTGGACTTCAGCTGATTCATTATTTCAGCTTGCTCATTCGCCGTTATGGATGGAGGAAAAATATAATCATTCACCACCACCACTGAAACTGTCAGGGAAGGCTCCTGTGTTCGTTCGTCTACTCCGGTAGTGGTGGGTGTTTTTAATGACGGGTGATTCTGTGGTGGGTAGGGTGCAACAGCTGTTGCACCCCTAACTGCTCCAGTTTGCACCCCTGACTGCTTCAAATTGCACCCCTCACCATGATCTAGGGGTGCAGAATTTGCACCTCTAATCTCCGTATCTGGGGGTGCAGTATTTGCACCCCTTACCTCTGAAACTAGGGGTGCAGTATTTGCGCCCCTTACTTCTGCCCCATGCGCATCAAGATATTTCTCAAAGTAAGACAAATTAATCCTGTATTCTCTAGTTGGATATGCGCCCCCCTTTGATCGTCCAATCGTGTTTTTGGCAACAAAAGTAATAAACCCATCGTTCTCCATCTTTCTGAGCTGATATTGCACACTGCGTTCTGATTGTCGGGTCTTTTTTGCAAGCAGACTTACGCTTGGGAAAATTCGACCACCCTGATCATCTGAAAAGTCTGCCAGCGACAAAGCAAGTAGCATTTCACCGCCGCCGACCGGATATAACTCAAACACCATCCCCATGACTTTTACACTCATCAGCTTTTGCTCCCAATTGTGATTGAGTACACGGGCATGAAAGGCACGATCATTTCGTCTGAATGGATGGGCTGTTTTAGGCGAATGGTGAATGGCAAGGCGCAGTGAATTACAGCCTTGCCCTGTTTAAGAAGTTGACGAGCTCTCGCCTTGTTGCACGGCATGAGAGGGCACTTCTTTTTATCGAGCACAAATACTTGCATATTGGTTACCCATTTATTCTCGCCTAGCGGCGGTCACGTATCCTTGCAGACATCTTCCATTGAATGTAGCGACCTGGCGCATTCACGCCAGATGTTTGCAGCATGTTTCTTTAGCTTCGCAGATTTAAGTCCGCCATTTTGTTTTTAAGTGGCCGACTTTCACCTCCGGCATTGGTTGAAGATAAACAATAATATGCGATGTTACAAATACGCGCAACTGGTTAATATAATGCTTAGTGACATAGTTAACTTTACTAATAGACTGAATAGTAAAATAAATTATCGGTGCAGAGATGGCGCTATTGGATTCAGAGCCTGGCTAATAGCCTGTGAGTGCGACTAATCAATGCGTATTGATGCCGCCATATCGAAGAGATGGTGAATTTGCCCGATCCATAAAATTGGCACCAATATGGGTTTTCTGGCTTAGGCTGCCGAAGATAATGCCCTAATCAGGTTTGCAAAGCGATCGTTAGTGCGGTGGCTCCTGAAAGCAGATTGGTTAGCGAGGTGCATTACCGTGCAACCCTTGATGCTTGCATTTGATGTCACTTGAGATTAACCTAGTCACTTATTTGTAAGTAACGAGGATTGTCTCGTGACCGAGCCGAACATCATTTACCAATTCATAGCCAAACAAGGGGTTGCCACGGCCAC
>CAIQPV010000209.1 GCA_903873725.1 uncultured Nitrosomonadales bacterium | reverse complement strand
TGTGCCAACCAGCTTTGACGATGGCTCTGTGCTGTGCTGCAGCCGGGCCAACGGCGCGCGCTGCCACGCCGAAGGGTCAGCGAAATGACTTGCACCTTCAACTGCCGCCAAGGCCGCGACTGTGTCTGCGACCGCCGCGAAACAGATCGGCCACTCGACGAAGCCGAAGAGTTCCTGCACGCGATGGTGATCGTTCTTTGCGTGTGTCTCGTGGTGCTGATCCTGGCCGTTGTCGGAACGGTGTACTGCTACGAGATCGAAGACTTTATACGCCACGTTTTCAACTGAAAGGAATCAAATCGTGAACACAACTACAACCGAAGAAACTACCGCCGCGATGGATGCTGGATTGCAGTTCGGCTTGCATTTGCTAAAGCAAATTCCAAAAGGAGACCCGCTTGTGCTGGAGATGCATATCCAAGGCGTACTGATGGTATTTTGGGGTGCGCTGTGGGGCACTTTCGGAACCGAGTTAGCTAGAGGATTCATTGGGCGCAGCTGCTCAGCATGGAGCAAGGAAAGCCGCACGAGCGATTCACAGAGCCGCCCGTGCATTAAGAGGAAACTTATGAAAATCGTTTTCAACTGATTTCAACCAACCAACGAAAGGTATTTATGATAAATCCCAACCAAATCGCAACCCAAAAACCACAGCAAGAATACGCGCCCGACACCCGCGTTGATCTGTTCAGCGCGCGTGGCTTCGCGCTGGCGCAGCGCATCGCCCAAGCGTTCGCGTCAAGCGATGCTGTGCCCGCAATTTTCCGGGCACATAACCTAAAAAAAGAGAAAGGCGGAAAGGAAACATGGGTGGAAAACCCATCCGCGCTGGGCAACTGCATTGTTGCCATAGAGGTATCTCAATCTGTCGGCATGTCGATCACCGCCGTGATGCAGAACGCTGACATCATCGAAGGAAAGCTGCGCTGGACCGGAAAATTCGTTATTGCAGCGATCAATGCGTCTGGTCGTTTCACACCGCTTCGGTTCGACATGAATAACCTTGGGATGATGAAAGCATCCTACAAAGAAAAACTCGGATGGAACGATCAAAAAAAAGGCTTCGACTTTGCTGATAAAACCGTAGAAATAGACAATACCGAGTGCATCGCATGGGCACTTCCTGCTGATTTCAAAATGCCTGCTGGCATTTACACGCTCGAAGATGCCCGGAGGGCAAAGCTGCCAGTGATCGAGTCGGCACCGGTATCGATCAAACTGGCTGTTGAAGAGGGTTGGTATGCAAAATCTGGCAGCAAATGGCAAACCGGACTGAAGCACCTGATGCTTCAATATCGGGCGGGGACATTCTTTGGCAACATCCACGCCCCAGATGTGGTGATGGGCATGGGGCGCACCAGCGAAGAAGAGCTCGACGTCATTGACATGAACGATGATGGCACGGTGGCTAGCATCACAAGCGAGCCCGTGTCGGCACGTAAACCATTGGTTGTCATGCCGCAGGAAGTGGTCCCGGCGAACGTCGATCAGGAAACCGGAGAAATCAGCAATCCACAGGATGCGCCAGCGCCAGCCGAAGCACCGGCACCCGCAGCGCAGGCAAAACCAGCGGCGGCATACGCCCCCGGCACGCTGGCCACCGAAGGCGAGCGCAAGCTGATCGCCAACCGTGCCCGCAACAACGGCCTGGACATCCTGGACCTGATCGACCGCGCCGGTCTGAAAGGCTTGCCACCCGATCTGGAAGGCTTGACCAAAGACGGCTTTCTTTCGCTTCGCGACCTGCTGCCCAAGGTCTAATCAATAGGAGTTATCAAATGTCGATTATCAGAATGCCCGAAGTCAAAGCGGAAACCGGGCACCGCAGCCATGCCAGCATTTACAACGCCATCCGGGCCGGGCTTTTCACCAAGCCGGTGCATATTGGGGAACGGTCGGTAGGCTGGCCTGACCACGAAGTCAGGGCCATCAATGCCGCCCGTATTGCGGGCCAGTCCGAAGCCCAAATCCGCGAACTGGTAAACCGCCTGCATGCAAAGCGTACCGAACAAGCGGCAACGGTATCATGCTGACGTTCGATGCCGGGCGGCATGAATATCGCTACGCTGGCACGGTTGTGCCCAGCGTGACGCAAATTCTCGCGCCACTGTCCAACTTCGATTTCGTCGATGCCGACGTGTTGCAGGCCGCACAGTTGTTTGGCACTGCTGCGCACCGGGCC
>CAIQPV010000208.1 GCA_903873725.1 uncultured Nitrosomonadales bacterium | reverse complement strand
TACTTATACCTGCGGGATTATTGGTATGACACTTTTGAGGAAGGCGAGTGCCCAGCGGAAAACGTGCACAGGCCGGAGACTTACTGAAATTGGCTGATGCCGCCATGAGTAGCGGGTTTAACAACGCGGATTCGGCATCCTTCGTATATGCCGGGGGATTAATGACGAAGGCCGATACCTTATTAAACGTTCGTGTTAAAAATTATGATCAGTTTCCCTACGATGCACCAACACCTTTAAAAGATCAGGATGCCAGCAAAATCCGCAAAACAACTGCTGCTGACTATACGGTGCTCAACCGGTTCGGCGTATTGATGAATGACATTGGTCCGTCTATGTGGGGTACCGGCGATGACGGCCAGAAGTACATGATTATGACGTTTTTTAATTACCATGCTACCGGTGCGATTATCAAACCGGTTTTTGTGGAATTGATGAGCACTACCGATCCCAGTATACACTATACGTATTTGCTAATCGCGGAGTCCAAAGTAACCACGACTGCCAATACTACTGAGTTTAGTGTGGTTGATGGCGCGAAAAGTTTCAAGATGATCCTCACGGACAAGCCTGGAGAGTCTGCCGTAATGCACACGGAAGGCAAATTTCCCGAGGTGAAGGGCAAGGCGCCGGCTATCAGTTTCTCTATCGATATTCAGCCGAAAAATACTTACTGGTACAACCAGAATCGAGGTTCCGCAACCATGTATCCGGATGTCGTGCTGGCTGGTTTTGAGCAAGCCGGGCCAATGCAAGGAACCATTACGATGGGGAATAAGAAGATTGCCTACAAGGGTGGTGCGGTTTCCGAGGTTTGCATGATCAGCGGCGCTCCAGGCAAATCTTACAAGGAATATCGTACCGTCATGACCAAATACGGCAATGAGTGGTACATCCAAATCAACTCCGACGAGTTGAATGCCAGCTTTATCAGCTATGGGAAATTCCGCGATGCCGGTATTACTTATAAAGGGCAATACATCATTCCGCTTTCTTATAAGATCACACCGGATATCGCATCAAAATCGATTACGCTGACGGCCCAAACCAAAGAATTTGGTGAGTTAAATATACACATGCAGCGCACACTGACAGATACGTTGTACACCGACGGTATTGCAGATGCTTATGGGACTTTTAATGGCCAACAACTTAGCAATTTGGGTGCTTGGCTGGAGCATGTCAACAAAGGCGCACCGGACGGTATTGTTGCTGTTCAGGAGTATCCGCAGCTAGTTGATCCGATGTAATGAGAGGTAGATGTTGATATGAAGAGATTTGGTGAAGTGAGTGGCAATAAAACTAGATAAGGAATGGGTTATGACGAGTTATCCTGCAAGGCTATTGACGGTCTTGTTTGCATGCGTTATTTCGATGGGGGTAGCAGTTGCTCAAAGTGATAAGAGTAATGACTCCCAATCAAGCGATATTGCAAAACAATTAGCCAATCCGATCGCCAATCTCATTTCCGTCCCTTTCCAGTGGAACTACGATCGGGGTCGTGGTGCCAATCATATGGGGTCAGATCAAACGCTCTTGGTTCAGCCGGTTATCCCGATCAATCTAAGCGGTGGGGACATCCTTGTTGTTCGCCCCATTGTGACAACAGAGTGGCTAAATAATGTAAATGGCTATACGGGAGCCGGTGAGGGTAATGTGCAGTTGGAGACTTTTTATGCTCCTAATACCGGTTCATCTGTGATTTGGGGCATAGGGCCTTATTTATCATCGCCGGCTGGATCTAGTGGGCATTTTGGAAGTCAGCAAACGGGTGCTGGAGTAACGGCAGTCATACTCGATCGGGTTGGACAGTGGACCTACGGAATGCTCGCTTTTCAATCTTGGAGCGTAGGTGGAGTCGCCACCTCGGGTACCGCCAATAATTTGTATGGGCAGCCTTTTGTAGCCTACGTCACGCCAGACAACTGGACCTTTGCCTTGAATACGCAATCCAACTACAACTACGATATGCACCGTACATCCGTTCCGGTCAATTTTGACGTATCCAAGTTGATATCGATTGATAAATTACCGATTCAGCTGACATTAGGACCGCGTTATATCGTTAGCAGTATTCCAGGTGGTCCGCAAGGTTGGGGCGCTAGAGCTGCCATTACGTTTGTTTTTACAAAATAGATTCGATTATTTGAATAGATTTTGGTAGTAAAGAGTTTTTTAGGTAAAGAAGTATTTGCCATACTAAGGAAAGTCATCATGAAATTTCGCCCAGCTTATATCTTGCTATTTATTTTGTTTGCGGCAACGCTTGCGTTGGCAGGGGTGGATTTAGACGTTGGCACAAAACTCGCAAAACCCAATCCATCTGGAGTCGATGTTCGTCAATATCCCGCTGCAGACGATATGGAGTTAGGGCATATAAAGTGGGTACTTAAACTGGCCAATCAGAATATTGCCGATTTCAACAATTTCCAGCAACTAGACGATCAAGGCACTTCAGCACGCCGCTATGAAATAGCATTCTCTTCCTATTTCCTGGCCATGGAACAGTTTCACAAATTTCCTGCTTGGCAAGGACCAATCGCGAATGCCATGGACCGGCTGAACCAGAAAATGCTTGAAAAGACCGTTTGGCAATACTGGGCGCATGAAAGCCAGGGAGTAACCAAATTCGAGCCCAAGATGGATCGCCCATATCCATCCGAAAAGGATCCGGTCAAGCACCGAAACATCATGTATTCGGCACACGTTGCGCTGATGATGAATCTCTATG
>CAIQPV010000207.1 GCA_903873725.1 uncultured Nitrosomonadales bacterium | reverse complement strand
TTGACGGAGTCGATGAACACCTTGGACAGTAGCTGGTTGGAGTTACGGGCAAATGAATACAGGCCGGCAGTAAATAGCAGGAACAAAGCCCCCATTGCCGCAAACATCACCCGATTTTCGTTGCCGGGAAGAAACACCAGAATGAAGCGGACAGAAGTCAATAACGCCGTGGAAAGAAAGTAAGCCTGAAATGAGGGAAAATATGCATGCCAGGAAACCGACGAACCTGCCATCATTCCCAGGATAACCACCAGCAGAAAAATTTGCTGCGGGAACGATTGATGCGGGAACAGGAAAATCCAGGATATGCCCCAGGCGATTCCCGATGCTGCCGCCCCCCATACGGCAACTCTCTTCCAGTAATCGAGATGCTCTGCTTTGGCTTGATCCCGGTCGTACTCAAGCAACAAGTGAAATCTGAATGCGGTGATACCGGTTACTGCCAGCACCCACGTTAAAAGAATGCTGTTTGATATGCTATTCCAAAGAAAAGCACCCACAATGACAGAACAGATGACATTGATGGAAAAAACAAACTTTGCGCGGGAAAAAAGCGCACTTATCTGGGCAGCTTCGATTAGCGAAGCGATACCCGAATCACTTTTCACCAACTCACACTCTCCTGGATCCGCACGGCTTGCGACGGGCGAATCTTTATAATATTTTTTGTTTCATTTTCATTATACAGCGGAATTTGTGCTGTGCCGTCTCAATTAGCCCTTACCTGCTGCTATCTTCAGGTCGGTGCAAGGGTTATCTGTCGAGTACTAGGAGCAGCCCGGATTGCCTATATATTCTCCAAAATGCATAGGCCGTTCGGCATATTGACACTGAATTTAGAATGGGTATTCTGATCTCCAATTAATGGAGGCTAACCTTGGCATCGAAAATTCCGGCAGCCCTGCAAAAAATTGCTCCAACAAATAACATGGCTTGCAACATTATTGGCTTGCTACCAACGGTTGCTAAAGTTCCCGTGCACAGCAAAACCGGCGAGAAAATCAGCAACCCGTTGTTTTGCGATTCGCTGACAGGTCTGCCGAACAAGCGATCATTATTTGACCGGCTCGGCCATGCCCTTTCTGAATCGTTAAGCAGTAAACTTTACGGCGCATTGCTGGTACTGGATCTGAATAATTTCAAATCACTAAACGATACAGGGCCGGACTGTCGGGACGAACTGGTGGTGGAAATTGCCAAAAGGGTATTATTCTGTGTGCGGGAAGAGGATATCGTGGCCCGGCTCGGTGGGGACGAGTTTGCTGTACTCTTCGAAAATATAAGCCCGGACGAAGAGGAAACTTCACAGAATATTGCCCGCATAGCAGACAAAATTCAAGCCGCCCTGGACGCGCCCTTTCAACTCGACAACTTCATATACCACAGCTCACCCAGCATCGGGATATCACTGTTTGGCGCAAACACGATCCGCTCGATGAAATTCAACCATTGTTAATCAGTGCCGATGTGCTTTTTGACGCAAGGCATATTTACAGTTCGTAAAAGCACCCTTTACATCCGGATGGGTTAAAATTGCCGGGTGTTTACCTGACTCCTGTTGTTTCAGCCTCCGTATGGTATTTTCAAACACGCGCCAGCATTTTCCGGATAAAGAACCGGAAGTGAGAAATGCGTTGCGTCATGCGACACACCGCGGTGGTACCGCAGGATGTCCTTTTGTTTGGCGGCACCATTGCCGAAAATATTGCGTACGGGCGGCGCGATACAGGAGAGGGCGAGATTATTGCCGCCGCCCGACGAGCGAACGCCCACGAATTCATTTGCCGCTTTCCCCACGGCTATCAGACGCACGTCGGAGAACGCGGCACACAATTGTCCGGCGGCCAACGGCAACGCATCGCCATTGCCCGCGCCGTGCTCCGCGACCCAGTGATCCTCGTCCTCGACGAAGCAACCAGTGCGCTCGATTCGGAAAGCGAAACCCTGGTAATGCAAGCGTTGGAATCGCTCATGGAGGGACGCACCTCGCTCATCATTGCTCACCGTCTGGCCACCGTCCGGAGTGCCGATTGCATCTACGTCATTAAGGGGGGCCAGATGGTTGAGTCCGGTACGCACGATGAATTGATGGCACGGAAGGGTGGCCTCTACCGATCGTTGGCGGACCTGCAATTTGGCTAATCGCACGGGTCTCGGCGGGCCTGAGCCGTCTCTTCACCACCCCCCAGCTCGGTTATTGACGGCGTTCAGATTTCGCAGAATAATAACATAAGCGTAGAGTAGCTTCTGTAAATTTCCAGTTCATTGGAGGTAGATGCCATGCAATCGCTAGACACGCAAGAGCAGAAGTCGGGGCACGACCGCGAGAGGCCGACCTATGAGCCGCCCAGAGCGACGTGCGTCCGCGTGCAACTCGACGAGCGGGTGTCGGGCTGCAACTTCAGTTCAATCCAAGTCTGCGGGCTTACCGAGTGAGCCGCAACCGCTAGGCCGGATTATTCATAAACTGTAGGGTGCGTGGAGCAAACTTCTAGGAAATGGTGGGTT
>CAIQPV010000206.1 GCA_903873725.1 uncultured Nitrosomonadales bacterium | reverse complement strand
CGCCATTACCCAATAACCAAAAGCTGAGGTGAAGTTGGCCATAATCATGATTACTTCAGGATTCGGTAACCAATGCCAGGTAAGTTGAAAAATAAACAAAGTAGCGGCCAGAATATTTGCGGTGAAGATCAGGCGATGTCCGGAGCGATAGCCATTGCCGCGCGAATTGCCGACCAAAGGTAAAGCTCCTCCCATCAGGATACGTATAACAAAAACTACGCACAACAAAACCATTGCACCAACAATGCGTCCGGGGATGTCTTCTTCCTGAGTAACCATGCCGAACAGTTCCAGCATCATACGACCAATGAAAGCCACCCAACCCATCGCCAGCGTTTGGGGAATCAGGAACCAAGCCATGAAAATATTCAGATCGGGAAGTTTCATGTCTTGTGCCGGTTCGCCAGGCAATTATGGAATACTACTGTTTTATTTGACATGCATTTTCCTCACCGCCCCAAGGCGTTAACGAGCAGTGCAAACACTCTTATTGGAAGGTTTGAATGATACCAGCCAAACTCCATTTGGAATTCATTTATCTGTACATTTTATGAAGGTAATTTAAGCTAGAATGAGGTTCCGTCGGAATAGTTGCAATAACTTTGACTCAATTTATCTCAAGGCCCCAAAGATTTAAGATTCTTTAAGAAAGAACTCATGGAACGTAAATTTTATTGGGCCATTACGCTTATCGCAGTGCTGATTTTGAGTGTGGCTTTTTTCAAAGGAGACAAGCCAGCCGAAAAATCGGACTTGCCTTGGAATATTGAGCACACGAATTCGGATACTACCCGTGTATTTGGGATCACTCTGGGACAAAGCAGCACGAATGAAGCCGAACAGCATTTCAAGGAAGTGGCCAAACCCATCTTGTTCAAGTCACCCAGCGGTCAACAGGTTGTCGAGGTTTTCTTTGAGGAGGTTAATTTGGCGGGCCTGAAAGCCAGAGTTGTACTGAGTATCGCGGTTCCTGATGCAGAACTTCAAGGCATATTTGAGCGCGGCTTGCGCATGAATGCTACAGGCAGTGGCAAGGAAGTTACCCTGGCTCCGGATGATATCGCCAGCGTGTTCAGGATGCCGATCAGTAGTCTGACCTATATGCCTGCCACACGTTTGGAGGATGCAGTTTTTAGCAAACGCTTTGGCCAACCGGAATTGCGCATCAGGGAAAAGAAAAGCGGGGCAGTTCACTGGCTGTATCCGCAGAGCGGGCTGGATATCACATTGGGCGGGACAGAGAAGCCATTGCTGCAATACATAGCTCCCAAGAATTTTGACAGACTGACCCAGCCTTTATTCGCTAACGGCGAGGTAATCAAATAGATTTTGATGTGCCCTTGAAGCCGCCATCCTTGGTTTCTTGATATTTATCGAGTGACCGGGAAATCATTACGGCATCATGTCTTCATCGTCATCCTGCAGAATTCGGCTGGCATTGCCTTCCATGTCTTCATACTGTCCCTTTTTGACAGCCCAGATCATTATGGCAAAAAACACCAGACCCAGGAAAGTCATGCCGGGAATTAAAGTGTAAATTACGTTCATGTCACCTCCTACGATTTTTCATTTTTGAACAAATTGCGGATGCGCGCAGCATTGCCGATCACCACCAATGAACTGATAGGCATGGTGATTGCCGCTATCAGCGGGTTGACCTTTGCCATCATCGCCAGTGGCACCATGATAGCGTTATACAGGAAAGAAAGCCCGATATTTTGCTTGATGGTGAGCAGGGTTCGGCGCGACAGCATCGTTGCGAGGCGCACTTTGTCCAGCCCGTTGTGCATCAGTACAATATCGGCACTTTCCACCGATACATCGGTTCCCGACCCGAGAGCGATACCTACGTCAGCGCGTATCAAGGCCGGTGCATCGTTTATACCGTCGCCCACCATGGCGACTACTTTGCCTTCTTGTTGCAGGCGCTGAATTACCCGATCCTTGTCCTGCGGCAGCACCTCGGCAATCACTTCCATACCCCCCAGTTGTCGGGCAATCGCATCGGCAACTGCTTTGCGATCACCACTCAGCAAAGTCATTCCTATACCCGCCGAACGCAACTCACTCACTAATTGCTGCGCATCGTCGCGCAATTTGTCAGCCAGCGCGAACACGGCTACATGCACACCGCCAAGCGCACAGAACACACAGCTCATTGCCTGAGCTTCCAGTTCCTGCGCCTGTGCCTGTAGCCCGGTATTCAATGCGATGCCATTTCGGATCAGCCATTCGGTACTGCCCAGTAATACAGTTTCCCCGTTTACGTCAGCCTGCACTCCCAGCCCGGCGGTAGCACTGAATGCATTCACTATGACATCGCGATAATTCAACTGATGCGCTTCCGATTCGGCGATGATGGCTTTGGCGGCACCATGTTCGCTATATCGTTCAACTGCTGCTGCACTGCGCAATATGTCTTCCTCCACAACATTGGAAGCAGTAAGCCTGTGCGCCACACTCATCTTGCCTTCAGTCAGTGTGCCGGTTTTGTCAAACACGAAATGAGTTGCTTTGGACAAGGTTTCCAGCACCAGGCCATTTTTTACCAATATGCCATGCTTGGCACCCAAGCCGGAGGCCACGGCAATCGACATCGGCGTCGCCATTCCCAGTGCGCAAGGGCAGGTGATAATCAGCACCGAAGTCGCAGCCATCAAAGCGATCTCAAAATTTTCGGTATTCCAGATAAAGTAGGTTAGCGTCGCGCATATTATTGTCACCAATACAAACCACGGTACGATGGTATCGGCCAAACGTTGTATCGGGGCTTTGGAAGATTGCGCCTCTTCAACCAGCCTGATGATTTTGGACAGGGTGGTGTTCTGCAATGTCGAGTTTACTTTAACCAGCAACGCTCCGTTGGCGTTCACCGTTCCGGCAAAAACCTTTGCTCCGGCCGACTTGCTTACCGGTACGGATTCGCCACTCAACATGGACTCATCGATTGCACTTTTCCCTTCCAGCACTATGCCGTCCACCGGCACTTTATAACCGGGTTTGATCAGCACATGGTCACCGAGCTTCACCCCGCGCGTCAGGGTAATTTGCTCTTTACCGTCCTGTATCACCGTTGCCACACGCGGCTGCAATTCCAACAGACGTTTGGTCGCGGACAACGCCTGGTGACGGAACATGCCTTCCAGATAACGCCCGATCAGGATCACGAATATCAGGTTGGTAACGGTATCGAAATATACTTCGCCGATTGTATTTGCTGTCACGGTAATATAGGTCGAATAGGCGTAGGTCACGCTCAGTCCAATGGCAATTGGCAAATCCATGGTTAAGCGCCAAACACGCAAGCCACCGATTGCACCTCGATAAAACGGGTAACCCGCATATAACAGGGTAGGAGTGGCCAACGCGAAACCCATCCAGTGGAAAAACTCGCGGAACTCGCCTTTATTTGCGCCGCTGTACAGTGCGATGGAAATCCAGATCAGGTTCATCATGGCAAAGCCGGCGAAGAACAGGCGAAAAAGCATGCCGCGATTAGCTTTTTTAATCACGCCTTCCGCGTTTTCAGGATCATAAGGCACAGCCGAATAGCCGATCCTGGCAAGCGCACGAATCAGAGTTGAAAGCTTGGTTTGATTGTTATTCCAGCGTAAATGAATACGCTTGGCAGCCAGGTTGACATTGGCCAATTGAACTCCGGGTTCGCGCTTTAACCCTCGTTCGATCAGCCATACGCACGCGGCACAATGAATGCCCTCTACGAGCAGGTGAATATCGCGCAACTCGCCCGAGGTGATGATAAATTCCTGTTGAACCTCATCGAAGTCATAGATTTCAATGTCCTTGGGTGGTTCGGGTGGAGGGGCAAGCAACACGCCTTCGGGTGTACGCTGGTAATAGCTTTGCAACCCGGCATCGAAAATGGCAGCACATACTGACTGGCAGCCTAAGCAACAAAAATTGCGATCCGTACCGTCCAGTTTGGCATGAAAGCTGATTCCGGCAGTGATTGGCAAACCACAATGAAAACAGCCGGTGCTGTGAGCGCTATGCTGATTCACAATGCCACTGATTATTGTGCCTGTGTAACCTGAAACTTGCCGCTACCCACTTCAAACACGTCTTTGGCGCGTTTAACACGAATGCGCAATTCCCAGTAGCCCTTGAGGGGGAAGCTGATATAGCCCTGGTATTTGCCTGCGGATATCTCCTTGAAGGGAACCGCAAAGTCTTTCTCCGCATCGGCAGAACGGTACGCCACTACCTCCATGTCGCCGCTGACCGGCGCACCTTGACGGTCAGCCACCTCAATTTCGTAAGAAGTCGGCGCGGCAAGCATGATCATTTTTGGCTGCTTTACAGTAACTTTCCACGCCAGGGCATTTTGTGCCTGAATGTCATCTATTGTTTCGGTATCAGACTTTCGATCATTGGTACTGTACTCATGATCCACCAGGGTTGAACGGTCGTGATACGCTTTCCAGATCAAAATCGAATTGACCAATACTGCTGTGGCGACCACCCCTATCATGCCTACAAACCAGGGATTGCGCCAACCTTTCTTGTTTTTTTGTGAAAGCATTTATTGCTCCTTGTCGAATCTTAGTCAGGGTTTGGGGGCATTGAATTTAGAATCGTATTCTGCCGAAACGGTTGGGTCTTCCACACTTTGAATACGGAATTTAATCGGCATTACTTCCTGTTTAATGTTACCCCCCGGT
>CAIQPV010000205.1 GCA_903873725.1 uncultured Nitrosomonadales bacterium | reverse complement strand
CCCGTCTTGCGCAGGATGGTGTCTGCACCGTGCGCATCTGGCAGGCCAACATCAGCAAGACGATTATTGCTCATGTGCCTATCGCTAACAGGCAGGTACAGGAAACCGGTGATTTCGAACTGGATGGCGTGACCTTCCCGGCTGCGGAAATCGTGCTGGAGTTTATGGATCCATCCGATGATAGTGAAGAGGGCGGCAGCTTGTTCCCGACCGGCAATCTGGTTGACCAGCTCGATGTCCCCGGTGTCGGCAGTTTTCCAGCCACCATGATCAGCGCCGGAATCCCGACTGTGTTTGTGAATGCGGCGGATATTGGTTACACCGGTACCGAATTGCGTGAAGCCATCAATACCGACCCGGCAGCGCTGGCGCGTTTCGAGAAAATCCGCGTGGCTGGCTCATTGCGCATGGGGCTGATCAAAACGCCTGAAGAAGCCGCAACCCGCCAACATACCCCGAAGATCGCATTTGTTGCGCCACCTAAGGACTATGTGGCATCAAGCGGCAAAGTCATCAAAGCTTCCGAAGTCGATCTGCTAGTGCGCGCCCTGTCGATGGGCAAACTGCACCATGCCATGATGGGCACGGCAGCAGTTGCGATCGGCACAGCAGCAGCGATCCCCGGCACACTGGTGAATCTGGCCGCAGGGGGTGGTGAACGCAATGTAGTGACGTTCGGTCATCCCTCCGGCACATTGAAAGTGGGCGCAGCTGCAAGCGAAAACGGTGGCGACTGGAAAGTTGAAAAAGTCACCATGAGCCGCAGCGCGCGCGTGCTGATGGAAGGCTGGGTATGTATTCCCGGCGACAGTTTTTGATATTCGTTAATAAGAGGAGAAAAACATGAGTTACCTGGCCGAATACCAACGTTCAATGAATGATCCGGAAGGCTTCTGGCGCGAAAAGGCCCAGGATCTGGAATGGTTCAGTTTTCCGCAGCAGATCCTGACTTATGATGCCGATGGGCTTGGCCATTGGTTCGCTGATGGTGAAATGAATACCGCCTATATGGCGCTGGATCATCATGTGAAAGCCGGACGCGGGGACAAACTGGCACTCATTTTCGATTCCCCCGTCACCGGCACCAAGAAGACTTTCACCTACTCCCAGTTGACCAATGAGGTGGCTCTTACCGCCGGAATGCTGGCCGGTCTTGGCGTCACAAAAGGCGACCGCGTCATCATCTACATGCCGATGATCCCCGAAGCGGTCATCGCCATGCTGGCGGTGGCGCGTCTGGGGGCCATTCACTCGGTGGTGTTCGGCGGTTTCGCACCGCCGGAATTGGCATTGCGCATCGACGATGCAACACCCAAAGTCATCCTCACCGCCTCCTGCGGCATCGAAGTCAAGCGCGTGATCGAATACAAACCGCTGATCGACCGCGCTTTCGAACTGTCCAAACACAAGCCGCAAAGCTGCGTCATTTATCAGCGCCCGCAATCTGTCGCCGGACTGGTTCCCGGACGCGATCATGATTGGGCCGAGTTGCTCGCCAAGGCTAAGCCCGCAGGCTGCACACCGGTCAAAGGCAGCGACCCGCTCTATATCCTTTACACTTCGGGCACTACCGGCAAACCCAAAGGCGTGGTACGCGAAAATGGCGGCCATGCAGTGGCGCTCAAATACAGCATGAACGCAATCTATAACGTGGCAGCAGGGGATGTGTTCTGGGCATCGTCCGACGTGGGCTGGGTGGTCGGACATTCTTACATCGTTTATGCCCCGTTGTTGCAAGGCTGTACCACCGTGGTATTCGAAGGCAAACCGGTGATGACGCCGGATGCCGGTGCGCTGTGGCGCGTTTGTGCCGAATATGGCGTGAAGGCATTGTTCACGGCACCGACCGCGTTCCGCGCCGTGAAGAAGGAAGATCCGCAAGCGTTGTTCATGAAGCAATATGATTTGAGCAAACTGACCACCATCTTCTCCGCCGGTGAACGCCTCGACGCGCCGACCGAAGCGTGGCTCACCGACCACAGCGGCAAACCGGTTGTAGATCACTGGTGGCAAACCGAAACCGGCTGGGCGATCACTGCCAACCCCCGGGGAATCGAACCGATGCCCATCAAACCCGGTTCTTCAACGGTGCCGACACCCGGTTTCAATGTGCAAATTCTGGATGAGAACGGGCAACCTGTTGCACGCGGCAAGCAGGGCTACATCGCACTCAAGCTTCCGTTACCGCCGGCTTGTCTGAATCAGATTTGGGGCGATGCAAATAAATTCCGCGACAGTTATTTGACTTACTTCCCCGGCTACTACGTTAGCGGTGATGGCGGATATATTGATGAAGACGGCTATGTCTTTGTGATGGGACGCGTGGACGACGTAATCAACGTTGCCGGACACCGCTTATCCACCGGCGAAATCGAGGAGACAATCGCTACCCATCCTGCCGTGGCGGAATGCGCAGTCATCGCACGCGACGACGACCTCAAGGGACAAGTGCCGATAGGACTGGTCGTTCTCAAATCCGGCGCGACCATTAGTGAAGAAGAACTGCAACAGCAGTTGATCAAATACGTGCGCGAGACTATCGGTGCAATCACCTGTTACAAAGAGACCGTAATCCTTGCCAGACTGCCGAAAACGCGGTCCGGCAAGACGTTGCGCAATACCCTGCGAAAAATCGTCAATGGGCAACAATACATTGTTCCATCCACCATTGATGATGTGGGAGTAATTCAAGAGATTATTGATGTGCTGCGCAGCAAGAACATGGTTGCGTGAGATGATTGTTCCTGATGAGAATAAAGGGCTTTTGGCATAAATAATTGATTGGAATAATTCTCCCGATTTGTTTCTCTCTTTGCACCGCTGAAGGCTGCCGGCAGGTATCCCGGTGCCACGCCGGGACACTTGCGCAACCCAACCGGGTTGAGAATTGGGTTGCGCGGGATTTTATCGGCAACTTTTTGAATCACCCAAAAGAATCTCCCTTGCCATTCCGCTTGTGGAAAGTAAACATGAATAATTATTTTAGATACCTCATCGCCGCGTTTTATTTGAGCCTGATATTGATCGTACCGTCTGCATGGGCCGATCCGACGATTGAAGAAACGCTCAATTACATCAACAACCTCATCGATGGACAAGTGGAATTAGATATGTCGAGCGGCGTATTAACGTATGCCTGTTCTGCACCCGATGTTTACCAGGATTGCTCATACACAGTAGCGCTTAAAGGCGTTCATACCCTTAAAGAAGGCCCGGCCGGATTGTATTGTGATGACTGGAATAATAATTGCATTACTTTTCGTTATACGACAAAGTCCGGTGATGAATCGAAAGAGTTTGTCGAATCCAGAATGTATTTGTTTCGCAAGGGACAAAGCCTGCATGAATATTATGATGCAGAAAAACAGAGGACAGACCGGCGACTTGGAAATGCCTTGAAAAATCTTATTTCCCAGTGGCAAAGATACCAGGAAGAGCAGACGGAAAATGCCAAAAATGGTGATCCCAAGGATATGTTTGCAAAATAGATTTTTTGACTTCGGTAAGCTGCCGGCCGGCTTGCTAAAATGACCAGCCGCTTGGCAAATCCCCATGGGCGATCATGGAACCGGAAGGGTGGACACAAAGTGTTCCTTCACCATACGGGGTGCGCCAACGGCATAAATGCACTTCTGTGAGACACTCCACCATATCAGTTTTTCCAAGCATACTCGCACGGCATTTAATCACGCCTGCGATTGCATCATTTGAATTGTCTTGCTGGCCGCCGCTCATTGTTTCCAGGCGAGTATCAATGGTTCTTTTCTTGGCGGGGCCGCTGTTTCTTCCTTTGGCACGCCCACGATGATAGGTGCGATGGCGGAATACTCATCCGGGATGCCGAGTTCTGATTTCACCGTGCAAATATTCAGGGTCGAGACGACTGAACCGATAACGCAACTGCCCAGTCCCATGTCACAAGCCGCCAGCATCAGGTTTTCGGCAGCCAGCCAGCAGTCGGCGGCAATGAATTGGCTCAACGGCTTGGCGCAGATGATGATGAGGGTGCCGGCTCCGTGGAATAAATCGAAGTCCGGTTTGGTAAAATGTTCGAATGAATGGCGGACTCCCTGCGAGTTGCGGTGGAGAGCCTCTCCGACAAATAGCGGCTTGGCGCGATCGGATAATTGCTTCAATAATTGCCTGTCCTGAACTACGACAAATGCCCAAGGCTCTTCATGTATGGCAGTGGGGGCATGCACGGCGGCTTCCAGTAATGTTTGGACGGTAGCGCGTTTAATTTTATCCTGCGCATAAGCGCGCACGGAGCGCCGGGCAAGAATCGCCTCGAACACATTTCTACCCTCCGGTATTTCCTTAATTGACTGAACCATATCTCATATCAACCTGATTTCCTGCTTCGCAAGGTAGCATCATGTTGCGTGGTTACGGAATACGTACAAATACGTATTGGGTGCCTCTACAAATTCAGCGTTAACTTAAATGCAAGGCGAGGAAGCAGGTAAGCAGGCAAGGCGTAACGCGGCTGTTGGAATGAGATATGATTTTGAACTGCCCTAAACAGGTTCGGTATTTATTGTGTTTTCTGAGGCGTGGCAATACGAGCAAGTTCCAGTATGTTGGATGTGCCGGTTTTCTGCATGACATGGGCGCGATGAACTTCCACTGTCCGATAGCTGATGTCCAGGCGTTGAGCAATTTCCTTGCTGCTATGCCCTGCAACTGCCAGCATCATGATTTCCCGTTCGCGCTCGGTAAGCGTTGCCAGCCGGGCCGCTATTGATTGGGAAATTTCGGCCTGTTTTTGCCGGACGGAACAACGCTCCATTGCCTCATGCACGCGGGCCAGCAACACCTCTCCATCCACCGGTTTGGTCAGAAAGTCCATCGCTCCCGCCTTGATGGTGCGCACCGTCACCGGGATGGTGCCTTGCCCGGAAAGAAAGATGATTGGCAGTTGCAAGCCGCGATGTGTTAATTCTTCCTGCAACATTGGCCCATCCATGCCGGGCATATTGACATCAAGGATGATGCAACCCCGGGTATCGGAAGAACAGACCCGGAGAAAATCATCCGCGCATGAAAATGTTTCGACCGCATGGTCGGCAGCTTCCAGCAGCATGGTGAGCGAATCCCTGACGGCTTCGTCATCGTCCACAATGAATACTTTAATTATGCCGGATCTCATGTTGCGAAGGGTAAGGTAAGGTGGAATATGGCACCGGAACCTTCTTGAGGATCAATCCATAACTGGCCGCCGTTCTCTTCGACCAGCGAACGGCTGATTGCCAGGCCCATGCCGATACCCTTGGCCTTGGTGGTAAAAAATGGCTCGAACAGCCGATGTAAATTTTCTTTTTTGACGCCCGGCCCGTTGTCCTGAATTGTTACCTGGGCAACGCTTTCATCTTTCATGGTGCGCACAGTCACGGTAATGGCAGGCAGTGGAACACCCGCTTCCTGCATTGCGTCAATGCCGTTGTGCAACAGATTGAACAATACTTTTTGTATATGAATCCGGTTGGCCCGGACAAAAGGGAGTTGTTCTTCCAGCCGGAGAATGGAGTCAAATTGCAATTCGTGGTCTGCTTTTGCGGCGTTCAAGACATCAAGGATTTCCTTGTTGATGTCAAATGCCTCGGTGGGAAATTCTTTCATGCTCAATAAATCCAGCAATTCACGGATTGACTGTCCCGCACGGTGGGATTGCCGTTCGCATCCATCGATTGCTT
>CAIQPV010000204.1 GCA_903873725.1 uncultured Nitrosomonadales bacterium | reverse complement strand
TTGGCGTCGCGGTGATTGAAGTAGCCGGAGAGCAGGCAGCGGCCCGAATAGGCAATGCACAGCGCGCCGTGGACAAATACTTCCAATTCGATGTCCGGGCATTGCTGGCGAATTTCTTCGACTTCGTCCAGCGACAATTCGCGTGACAAAATCACGCGCGACAGGCCCAGCGATTTCCAGAATTTCACTGCTGCATAGTTGACGGTATTGGCTTGCACCGAGAGATGAATTTCCACTTCCGGCCAGCGTTCGCGCACCATGGCGATCAAGCCGGGGTCGGCCATGATCAGCGCATCCGACCGCATGCCGATGAGCGGCTCCATATCCGCCATGTAGGTTTTTACTTTGGCATTGTGCGGCATCAGGTTGCTGGCAACAAACAACTTCTTACCGAGCGCATGCGCTTCCTGAATACCTGTTTGCAACTCTTCAAGCTGGAATTCGTTGTTGCGCGCACGCAGGGAATAACGCGGCTGTCCGGCATACACCGCGTCCGCGCCGAAGGCGTAAGCCGTGCGCATTTTTTCGAGGGTGCCGGCAGGAAGAAGAAGTTCGGGAGATTTCATAAGGAATTTTGTGTGATGATTATAACGATCGCTCTGTTTCTGTCTAAAACCTCAACTACAAGCTTACGCCGACCCTCATGCATCAGGCAATTAGGTGCAATGCCTTTGATCCGCCGCGCACTGCATCTACAACCAGGCGGCGATCAAAGGTCGCCAATTTTCCGCCATGGGCAGAGGCTAGAGCCAACAGGTAGCTGTCTGTCACTTGGGTAGAACTGAGTATACGCGATGCGTCAATTTTGTCGGCATCCAGCAGACTTATCTTGTCCGGCCAGAACACATGGCCCGGTAGCGCACACAAGCTCTCCATCAATTGCGCAACCTCCGCCGGTGTACCGGGTGAATTGGGATAGCGGATATGTCCGACGATGCGTATCACGCCATTCTCGGTCAACGGGCAGGTAGCCCATGACTTCTTTCCCTGCTTTGCAAACCAGTCATGCGCCGCATTGTGCTGAACGTGCATCGGATCGACCAGCGCGATCAGCACATTTACATCAAGCAGGAATGTCATCCCGGCAACTCGTCACGCAACTGATTTACCAGTTCCGGCGTCACTGCCGCAGCCCCGGCACGCACAGGCAACAAGGGAACGCCGTTACGAAGTTTCACTCTCTGCGTATTGGGCCGTAGCGCCTGCCTCGTGAGTTCTGAAATAACCTCGCCAACGCTCTTGCGCTGCAAAGCGGCCAATCCTTTTGCTGCTGCAAGTACATCATCATCGATAGATAGTGTCGTTCTCATCCTGGTTCCAGAAGATTGCATCAAACATCACGCATCATACATCAGGATAATTAGCCTGCCAAGGCAAAGTATTGCAAGGCAGGAACAACCAAAGGGGACAGATTCTATTTTATTACCCAAAATAAATTGACTTGAGCGCTTAAGTTTCCTATCCTTGTCTTTAAACAACGTGTTCTGCGAATAAAGTCAAATATGACCATTGAAAAAGCTGTAAGAACTGCCAGCGCCATACCGCCTGGAATTTCTGTAGCCCCCCCCCCCCCCCTGCAAAGGCTGTATGGCTTGGAGCATATGTCACTGGCTTCCCTATTGATGGAATAATAACTTCTGCCGGGCTGATTACCTTCGAACAGTTAGCGCAATATCCCGTTCAACTGGCGCCGCAATTCAGATCCCGCCACAACCTTTTCAGATTTCTCCAACATACCGTCCCCTTGGCGGTGGTCGGGTACGGGATCAGGCGAGGTAATTGTCCAAATTACTTGTACCCCTACAAGCAAATGTGAAAATCATGGACATACCTCACTTTCAATATACCCTTGGATCGCCATCCAACTTAAATAATGGCTACATTACTTTGGGTGAAGAAAAAATCCACCGCATAAGTGATGTGGATGAATTCTATGAAGCTTTGGGATATACGGAAGAAATAAAAAAATCGGGCCTATTTCCGGAAGAATTTATCTGGGAAGAATATCGTAAAGACGGAAGCAGGAAAAACCGAAGTTGTTTCCAGATCAAAATTACCCAATACTTGAATATGCATTCCGCAACATATAAAGAAAAATATGCCGTTCAATTCGAAAGCTGGCTTGCGAATTGCATGGAAAAATGGCCGGGTAATTCAGCCGAGTGTAAAAATTGCGGTGTGCCTCAAACCAAGAGGTCTGCGGTGTAATGGAAAGGGAAATCGTCCTTGCTGCGGACGAGTAATACTATGGATATAAAGTCTACGACAAACGGGTCAGTAGCCACCCTGAAGATGAATGGAAGATTCGATTTTAGCGCACACAAATTCTTCAAGGCCGCTTACGATCAATTGCTACCTCAAAAAGATATTTCCCTTTTGGAAATCAACCTTGCTGATGTGACGTATATGGACAGTTCGGCGCTGGGCATGTTGCTGTTGTTGCATGAACGCGCACAAGCGGAAGGTAAGAAAGTGGAATTGAGCCGGGCAAATTCAACTGTCAAACAAATTCTCGATATTGCCAATTTCGGAAAACTATTTACCATTCGCTGAATGGTAAATTCATAATCCCATTGACCTGTAAGGAGAGAATCACCTTCACCTTTCAAATTTTCCGTCAACTTCGATTTTAAAATTTCAGCGGGCAACAACAGCCCCGGTGCTTGCTTCAAATCCCCAACCGTTTCCAGATTTCCTGTGACGGTCCGGCCTGATTCAGGGTGTAGAAGTGCAACCCCGGCGCGCCCCCCGCGAGCAATTTCTCGCACAATTGCGTGACAACATCAAGGCCGAAGCTCTGCACCGAAGCGCTGTCGTCGCCATAGCTTTCCAGCGTCTTGCGCATCCAGCGCGGAATTTCCGTACCGCAGGCATCGGAGAAACGTGCCAGTTGCGAAAACTTTACGATAGGCATGATACCGGGCACGATGGGGACGGTGATACCCATTTTTCCGGATTCGTCAACAAAGCGGAAGTATGCGTCAGTGTTGTAAAAGTATTGCGTGATGGCGGAATCTGCCCCGGCCATAATCTTGCGCTTGAAATTCACCAAGTCCTCGCGCGGCGATCTGGCCTGCGGGTGAAACTCGGGGTAGGCAGCCACTTCGATGTGAAAATGTTCGCCGGTCTGGGCGCGGATGAACGACACCAACTCGTTGGCATACTGGAACTCGCCAATGCTGCCCATGCCGGACGGAAGATCACCGCGCAGCGCCACGATGCGCTTGATACCCATATCCTTGTAGGAGAACAGCAAAGCGCGAATGTTCTCACGCGTGGAGCCGACGCACGACAGGTGCGGTGCGGCATTGTGGCCCTCTGCCTTGATCTGCCGTATGGTTTCAACTGTACGGTCTTGTGTGGATCCTCCGGCCCCGAAGGTGACGGAGAAAAATTCCGGCTTGAGCATCGCCAGTTGCTTGCGCACAGCGATCAGTTTTTCTACGCCTTCAGGTGTTTGTGGCGGGAAAAATTCGAAGCTGAATAGTTTAGAGTTTGTCATGGTCTATGGTTATTGGTTCATCCTGCGGTGGCTGTTGGTTCGATCCATTTTTCGGAATCAACAGCGACAGCACGTAGGAAATAATACTGTATAGCAAAGCGCCCATCATCGCCACCCAGAAACCGCTCACCTCGAAACCGCGCAACACCGAACCGGTGAACCAGAACAGCAGGCCGTTGATGACAAGGATGAACAGCCCCAGCGATAATACTGTGACCGGCAGGGTAAGCAGGATCAGCAGCGGACGCAGCAGCGTATTGATGAAGCCCAACGCCAGCGCGGCAATCAGAGCTGATCCGAACCCGTCCACGCGAACGCCCGGCAACAGGTAGGCCACTGCCAGCAGCGCCAGCGCATTGCAGCACCAGATCAGGATGAGTCGCATTACTAAACTAGTACCGGTAAAGCTCCGCCTTGTACGGGCCTTCCTTCGGCACGCCGATATAAGCGGCTTGCTGGTCGGTCAGTTCGGAAAGTTGCGCGTTCAGCTTTTTCAGTTGCAGGCGTGCCACTTTTTCGTCGAGGTGTTTGGGCAGAGTGTACACACCGACCGGATATTTGCCGGAGCCTTTCTGCGCTTCCGTCCACAGTTCGATCTGCGCGATGGTCTGGTTGGCAAAGCTCGAAGACATCACGTAAGACGGATGGCCGGTACCGCAACCCAGATTCACCAGGCGTCCCTTGGCCAGAAGGATAATCCTTTTGCCATCGGGGAAAATGATGTGGTCAACTTGCGGCTTGATTTCTTCCCACTGGTATTTCTCGACGGAGGCAACGTCAATCTCGTTGTCGAAGTGGCCGATATTGCAGACGATAGCCTGGTCTTTCATCTTCGCCATGTGATCGTGGGTAATAACGTGGAAGTTGCCGGTGCAGGTGACAAAGATGTCGGCCTTGTCGGCGGCGTATTCCATGGTCACTACGCGATAACCTTCCATCGCGGCTTGCAGCGCGCAAATCGGATCAATCTCGGTCACCCAAACTTGCGCGGACAGTGCACGCATGGCTTGCGCTGAGCCTTTGCCCACGTCGCCGTATCCGCAAATCAGCGCAACCTTGCCCGCGATCATTACGTCGGTGGCGCGCTTGATACCATCCACCAGCGATTCGCGGCAGCCGTACAGGTTGTCGAATTTGGACTTGGTCACGGAGTCGTTCACGTTGATGCCGGGAAATTTCAATTCCCCGCGCGCATGCATCTGGTAAAGGCGATGCACGCCGGTGGTGGTTTCTTCGGTTACGCCTTTAACTGCTACGAGACGCTTGGAGTACCAAGTATTGTCGACGGCCAGTTTAGCGTTGATCGAAGCAAACAAGCAAGTTTCTTCTTCTGAGGTTGGCTTGCTGATCAGCGATGGATCGCTTTCCGCACGCGCTCCCAGATGCAGCAACAGGGTGGCATCGCCGCCGTCATCCAGGATCATGTTGGAATAGCCACCGTCCGCCCAGTCAAAAATACGGTGTGTGTAATCCCAGTATTCGGTCAATGTTTCGCCCTTCACCGCGAACACCGGCGTGCCACCGGCGGCAATTGCGGCGGCGGCGTGATCCTGGGTTGAAAAGATGTTGCACGAAGCCCAGCGTACCTCCGCGCCGAGCGCCTTCAGCGTCTCGATCAGCACGGCGGTCTGGATGGTCATGTGCAGCGAACCGGTAATGCGCGCGCCCTTCAGCGGTTGGGTCCTGGCAAACTCTTCGCGGATCGCCATCAGGCCGGGCATTTCGGTCTCGGCGATGGCGATTTCCTTGCGACCCCACGAGGCCAGATTGATGTCGGCGATTTTGAAATCGGTGAAACCCTTTGCAACAGCGTTCATGTTTTCTCCATTCATGGTTAGGGGCTTCTAATAATCCAATTTCCGTTGCCATACTACGTTGCTTATAAAAAATTACTCCTAACATATCATGCATATGCGTCGTCGCAATTTTTTACTCGCGCCTTGTCTGGCTTAGCAAATTGAATTATTAGAGACCCCCATTAGTGAATAGGCGCCGTTGCAACAATTGCACCACTCTCCCGAGCCTGGCCGGTGCAACCGGTCGCAGCGCCCCTCGGGAAGGTGGTAATGCTTGAATTACAGCCCTGCGTCTGCGCGCAACGCGGCAGCCTTGTCTGTTGCTTCCCAGGTGAACTCCGGTTCCTCACGGCCAAAGTGACCATAAGATGCTGTCTTTTGGTAGATCGGGCGTAGCAGGTTGAGCATTTGCACGATACCCTTGGGACGCAGGTCAAAATGTTTCTTCACCAGCTCCGTAATTTTTTCATCGGAGATCTTGCCGGTGCCATAGGTGGTGACCATCACGCTGGTGGGCTGAGCCACGCCAATGGCGTAAGAAATCTGGATCAGGCATTTATCGGCCAGCCCGGCGGCTACGATATTCTTCGCCACATAGCGCCCGGCATAAGCGGCGGAACGGTCAACTTTAGAAGGATCTTTACCGGAAAATGCGCCGCCGCCGTGTGGCGCAGCACCGCCGTAG
>CAIQPV010000203.1 GCA_903873725.1 uncultured Nitrosomonadales bacterium | reverse complement strand
GGCTGCTGGATTTCGTGGTGAACGTCTGGCTCAAGCGGCTGGCCGCCAAGACGGAAACCAAGCTGGATGATGTGCTTGCTGGGGCGTGGACCATTTGCAAATTGGGGGGGAGAAGGCGCATCAGCCTATAATCCTGCTACGTTCACCGGTTTCATTGATATGGCGATGATCATCTTTGGAATCGTCTTTTGCGTTATTCTCACTATCGGCTTGTCCAAGCACGATGCGCTTGAGAATGCATGATCAATTCAAATTCGGTTTTAATCATTTAAAAACAGGGAGGAGTTATGGCTACAATAGCAGGACTACTGGGTGTGCTGTTGGCGTTTTCAAGTTTGTTACTTTCGCTTTATGTTTTAACCCCGAAGAAAAAAAATAAATCGTAATAACTGTAGACGCTATATCGCAGTTGTCATTTAAAGCCTGTTTAGAGGAGATGCAGTATGCTCAAATATTTGTTTGCTAAAAATGAAGATATTCCGGCCGGTTCGGCGGCGATATTCTGGGGATTTTCTTCCATCGTATGGTTTGTGATAGGAACCGGGTTGGGCTCGTTCAACGCGGCAAAGCTTGCGTTTCCTGATTTTGTGACCGGGAATGAAATGTTCGCTTTTGGTCACATGCGTCAGGTTCACGTGCATGCCGTTATTTTTGGCTGGATTTCAATGGCCTTCGGTATGGCGATGATGTATATTACTCCGGCACTCGGAAATACCAAGCTATGGTCGGAAAAACTGGGAATATGGAATGCCTTCTTGTGGAACGTTGGTCTGTCTTTGGGATTGACACTGCTGTGGATAGGCATGACTTCCGGGCGTGAGTATTCCGACTTTCCTTGGTTTATTGACCTCTACATTGCTGTCTTTATGGCCGTTCCTCTGGCAATTAATGTATGGATGACCGTTTTGACCCGTCGCACCCAAGGCATATATACCACTAACTGGTTCTTTGCCGCTGGCGTGTTCATGGTTGCAATCGTGTTTATTGTGGGTAACCTTCCCGAGTGGTTCCACCTTACCGGTTTGACCGAAGCCTACCTGACATGGTGGTTTGCTCACAATGTGCTGGGGCTCTGGATTACCCCGGTGGCTGCCGCAATTGCTTACTACACCATCCCTAAGGTAACCGGCAATCCGCTGTACTCGCACCGTATCGGTCACTTGCACTTCTGGTCTGTGGTAGTGTTCTATTCCACTCCTGCCGCGCACCATCTGATGTCGGCGCCTTTGCCTGAATGGCTCAAATCATTCGCTTCGGTGGAGGGAGTGCTGATTCTGGTTCCGGCGATTGCGTTTGTGTCCAATATCATGTTGACCATGCAAGGCAAGTGGAACATGTTTGTGGAAAATCTTGAGGTTCGCTTTACCATAACCGGCGTCTTGCTGGCGATTCCGCTGAATATGCAAGGCGGCTTTCAGCAAACACGTGCGATCAACTGGTATGTGCATGGCACAGGCTGGATTGTGGCGCACGCGCACTTGGCGTTGCTGGGATTCTCTACGTTCCTTGAGGGAGCTGCCGTTTACCTCGGTCTGCAAACCCTGATGAAACGCAAACTGTATTCGTTGACGCTCGGTAACATGCATTTCTGGATGTTACTGATCGGGTTCAGCATTTACTGGACCTCGATGACGATCGCGGGATTGATTCAGGGCGCGGGCAAAATTTATGAAGTGCCCTACATCGACGTCGTGATTGCCGAACATCCTTACATGATTGCCCGCTGGTTAGGCGGAACCATGGTATTCATTTCGAATGTCATTTGGTTGTACAACATGTGGATGACTGCGCGCGAAGGAACTGTGGTTCCGGCTGGGCGTTTGCCGCACGAAATTGCGTATGAACGCTAAACCTAAAGCGATCTGGGAGAATAATTATGGCATTTAGAGAGTATAAAGTCGGTGCACGCATGTTCGGATTTTCGTTGGGCACCTCGATGTGTATTACTTTGCTGTTTCCGAGCTTTGACATTGCGGCATCGGTGTCAACCGATGTTGCTTTGGATAAGCAGTTGTCGGCCGGTTGGGACGCAGGTTTTCAATTAAAAGATCCACTGCTGTTGGGATGGAACAAGCCTTTGAAAGTTTTGGTAAAGAATGATCCTGTGACCAATCAGCCTTTGGCCGAGCCTATCTATGCATATGTGTACAAACCCGGAACATCAATGCCGAACGGGGCAACCCATACAGACAGTCTGGGTGAGGGTGTAAAACAACTCAGTATTGAGCAAGGAAAGGTTAAAGAAGCAAAAGAAGCCAGTGGTGCCGTGTTCCTGATTAACAAGAGCGGCAAACTGCCTTACATGGAAAATGCATCGGCGACAAGAGGCTGGACTCCGGGAGATGTATTAAAGGGCGTTGCGGATGAAGATATTTCGCATGTCGGTGCCGGGAAGACCATGTTCGTGCGTGAAGGTTGCTGGTGGTGCCATACACTGTTGCCCGAGCAAACGCAAGACTGGCAAGTGTTCGGTGCCCCACCCATGCTGGGTGACTTCAACGGCGAATCCCCGACTGCATTCGGTTCTGACCGTAAGGGCCCAGATCTGCTGCACGTTGGTTCACGCAATGCTTCCAGAGAATGGATGATGTTGCACTTCTTTAACCCGCGTCTGGTGCAACCGCATTCCATCATGCCACGCTTTGATTATCTGTGGGGTGACAAGGACGCAAGCGGGCAGAAGATCGACTTCGACAAATGGCGTGCTGAGTACAATGATTACCGTGAAGGTAAGAATCCCAGCCCTCCTGATGTCCCGGTACCCGCAAAAGACAGCGAGGCCCGCAAGTTGATTGACTTCATTCTGAGTCTTAAATAAATTTAAGGAGACGATGCGATGGCATTTATAATGGATAATCCGCTGTCTACAACAAACAGCCCGGAACAAAATGAGTTGGACAAGAAACTGTGGGAAGCGGAAGACCTTGGTGGAATCACCGAGGATAATAACCGCATGCCGGTTCCTGTGGTTTGGCTGTTGTTGCTGACAGTTCTGACAGCATTTGCAATCACTTTCCCGCTATGGGGGCAACGTCCTACGGCACTGATTTATGCTGACTTCGTAAAGGACTTGGACAAACCTGAAATTCAGGCTTTGTCGGATGCCGCTGCGATAGAAAAAATTGTAGCTGCACATAAGGGCGATGCACTGGCATTTCAACAAGAGCGTCATCCGGTTACAATGGACGAACTGCGTGCGTTGAAGCCAAAAATTGAAGAGTTACAGAAAAATGGAGCTGACCTGCAGGACTACACTGTAGTAGGAGTGGATATTGTTCTGGCCAACTTTGAGGGTAACTTTAAAAGCGGAGCGCATGAAATTCCTGCCATCATTGGTGGACAATTGCTTAAAAACGGAGAGCGCCAACGGCATCAGCCGTGGTGGGATGATGGCTATACGATTGATATATTCTATGTCTGCCTGTTCTTCCTTGGCGTGACATTGGTTGTTAAGCGTTTGCCCCCGTCCAGTTGGCAGCCGGTTCACGGACACGAGCATTAATCTTTTTTGATTTGGAATTTATTGGAGGTGTCAGATGATAGATTTTGATTATGCGCCAACCTGCTTTGCAGTAGTAATTGCACTTGTGTATGCAGCTCCTTTTGTTTACAGCCTTTTTGTAGACAATTATGACAAGCAAACCCCGCAAGTAATAGCGGATAAGCACAGCAAGAAGTAATACAAGTAGTAAAGTTAAAGAGCAAGGGATGCCGCCCGCAAGAGCGGCATCGCTTTTTTCAAGTGCAATTTTTAAATAAGGGAGGCAGCTATTTACCCGCTTCTCAATAGCTTGGAGTTGAATCGAATCTTTTCCGTATTGGCCGATACGGATTCTTCCCCTAAGTTAGATCTGAGCATAGAAGGCATGCGCAGCCAACAGTTCAGCGTAGGCGTGTTCCTGTTCATGCTATTGACCATCTTCGTGTTTTCTGCCATTGTTTATTCAGTAGTATTTGGTAAATATGCCCCTAAAACCATGAGGCTGGGCGAGAAAATTTTGTTTGGTGCAATTATTCTTGGTATTGTAGTCGCGATCATTTTCGGCGCAGCCCAAATGCTTGGCGGGTACCTTTTCTAGCAATCTACAGAGGTAAATATGAATTTCTTTGAAGCGCTGGGCGATGGTTGGACGATTTATCTTTGGCTTATCATAGGTGCAATGATAATTGCTGCTTGTGTCTATTGGATACGCTGGGCAGCAAAAAATGAACAATTTGATGAAGACATCAAATATCTGGTTTTTGATGAAGGCGACAGGGAAAAAATGTCGCCGCAAGAATATGCAAAAAGCCGTGAAGTGCTTGCGTCACAAGAACAAAGCCGTGTGCGGGTACTAAGGGCGCAAGAGGAAGAGCACAACAAGAGGCAAAATTGAAACGCGGTGAAAAGATTGTGTTTGCTGTCATAGCGGTAGTTGTGTTGATCTTGATGGGACGAAATCTCTGGAACGTGGAGTCCGACCATGAGGCGGATAAAGGAATTCCATATTACAGCACAGCCTCAGCCGATTTGACCCGGGATGCAATGGATGTTTATCGCAAGCAAAGTTGCAAAAGCTGCCATTCTTTATGGACTGTACGCAACATGCTGGATAACGTTCCTGCTCCAATCCTGGACGGCTTGGGTTCATTGCACAGCGAAGAATGGTTTTTTCAGTATTTTTCTTCG
>CAIQPV010000202.1 GCA_903873725.1 uncultured Nitrosomonadales bacterium | reverse complement strand
CGGAATCTTGACCGTGACGATCAGGCGCTGATTATTGAGGAGTACACCGGATTGTTTGATCAACGGCTCATCCCTGCCACTCAGGATAAACGCGGCTCGCCGTTGGCTGTATTCCTTAAGCACAGGATTATTTGTGCCATTCTTGTTACTCAAATAAGCGTCTGTTGCCCATTCAATATCCGGGTCTGAAAACAGAGCGATCTGAATATAAGAACCAGCCGGAAGGGGGGTGGATAACGCGGAACGAAGCTTCTCAACCGTTCCGGCATCCGCGCCTAACAATGGCGAACCAACCCAGAGCGCACCCAGATGGTACTCGCCAAGCTCGGAAGCCATAAAAAAGACACGGGCATCCGCGTCATACGCGCGGGCGGTGATATACCGCCACGGCGTATTCCTGCGTGCGTCTGCTTCCGGCTTTTTACTGAACAGTCGAAACATTACAGTGTAGCGGTAACGATGCCTGTCACAATCGCCGGCCCCGTGACGGCCACGATAGCAATGCCAACAGCGGCGGCAACAAACATCAAAGACTGCTTGACGATGGCGATGGACAAGCCAACGCCCAACACGCCAAGTGCTGCCATTTTGCCGTATGAACCATCAATCCAGCCGGTCAGCAGTGCTGTCGCTGATGTAAAGGTAGTGTCCACACCAGCCTGCACATTATTGGTTGCCATAAATGCAATGACAGCTATTGTGACGAATGTTGTCAGCACCTGTTCTTCGGACAAATGGATACGATGATTCGAATTTAATTTCATTTTGCTTCTCCTTTATGGGTTTTCAGAGGGGGTGGGTAAAACCGCGTTGGACTGCGACGCAGGCTGCTTCGCTTTTGACGTAGCAGAAGGTTGTGCCGCAGCACTTGCGGACAAATTCTTGTAAGGAACGACTGGGCTCATCGCCTTGAAATCAGGGTTGCCAAAACTCCACTTGCGCAGTTGAATTTCGGTATAAATATAAGACGGCCAGTGAAGATCATCATTCTTGTCCGTCCACGGCGCGATCCATACGCGCATTACTTTGGCCGGTTCGCGGATTGGCATCGGCGTGTTCGCATCAGCGACCGACGCGACAGGATTGATGTTTTTTGCAGAAACCACTTTCGGTTCTGGTGCCAGCACGGAAGCGTCTAAAGTGTTTCCTTCCGTCATTTTGTAAACCTGACCCGGTGTTTTGCACATTACGCCCGGCATACCAGGGCATGCGAACTCACCCGTGCCTGCGGTATTTAATGTACTGGCGCATCCTGTTAACAGCGAAACCAGAAGTATCGTGATTCGTTTCATAAATTATTCCAATACGCTTATTCTTAATCTGCAGATAAAATATTATTTCGTCGGGAGCAGTTCAACGCCATGGACCAGAATAATCGTGACCCGACGGCCAGCATCAATTTCAACGACAGGGAACATCTCCTTGGCCATGTCGAGATAAAACTGGGAAAGCATTTTGGTCGAATCAGAAAGTCCTTTTGCCGCACCCGCCTGCGTAGCCATTCCAAGATTCGGGGTTTGGTATTGCTGTGACATACCAGGTGCAATGTTCATCTGTGGCACAGGGTTCGGCACCATAGCAGCCGAGAATCCTCCCAGAAATCCAGACAACAGGCTTTTTGCAAGCAAGCTGCCTTGCTTTGACACCAGCCGCCCGCGCAGGCCAACCTTGCCATCTTCACCCACGACGTAACCTTCGAGCTTGGACTCGATCACCTCACCGTTTTCCTTGACGCAGGACAGCGTTTCTGTGCGCAGTTGCGCGCGCTCGGTGGCCATGACACCAAAGCCTGATACGACCACGAAGCATTCCTTCACTTCAAGATCATTGCGGTTCGGCAAGACAGCATCAGTTTTGACGCGAACAAGCGCAGGCACAGGATTCTTTGTCGTTACGCTGGAGGTTGGCGCGTCCATACCGTTGATCAGTACGCCCTCGAACATTGATCCGGACGTTAGATACGGGATCTGCTTGGATTCGTCTGATTGTGCGACTTCCTTTTTTTCCTCTATCGCGCCAATGATTCGAATCTTAGGTTTTGCTGATGCGGCAGGCACCGCAGCCGAATCTTGCGCGGGAGGCTGCCCGTTATATGGTTGGCTCTTATCCGGTGATGGCAAAGCATCAGCAAGAGTTGGCACGTTCTTGCCTTTTTCAAATTCATCAAGACGGGTGGAAAGGCGTGCGAGCTCTCTTATAACTTCCTGCGATTGGCCTTGCTGATCTTCGCTCCTTTTGCCGGACATTTCAGTGAGTTGCTTCTTCAAGTCATCGATCTGACGATCTTTTTCGGTTTGTGACTGAGCGGCCTTTTGTTGATCGACTTTGATTGCATCCTGCTCTGCTATAACCCCCTCAAGAGAGGTATCTTTGTGCTGAGGCACAATCAGATTAGTTTCGGACGTGCGCTGTTGATGCGCTGTTGTACTTTGTGTGTCGTTCTTGTTGCCTGGCATAATTAACTGGGCGAGCACTGTCAGTCCGCCGAATAACGCGACCAATGAAAAGCCGGTCCTGGCCGCTGGGGAAAGCTTGCCCCAGTGCTCCTTAAGTTGATCTTTTAGTGATCCGGCCATGCTTATTCCCTTGCCGCCAATGGCAGGATTTCCGCAAAACCAGCGCCAGACGCCGTCTTGTCAGCCGCAACATACACATAGGTAGATTCGCCACCATCCAGCTTGAGATTGGGATAGATGGCCACACCGCGCACGCCATTTTCATAGAATGCCGTCTCACTCAATTCCACTATCCCTTTCTCGGCATTCTCAACACGGTAGAGATAGATATCCAGCTTCTGACCGGAAAACCGCTGTTCGGGGATAATAATCAACGAACCGATCCTGGCAATTGCTGGCGACATATTTGAGCTGGAAAAGCCCTGTGGAACTTTTCCCATCGCAATCGAGCGAAATTTTGCCACCAGCGCTTCGGTGTAAGAGCCAGGTGTTGCATCCGATTTCCGATCAGCCGTTGGGTTCTCGCCCCCATCAAGCATCAATGAAACTGTTTGGGCCGGGATGGATTTCGGCATCAAGGTCAACGAAATAACCTGATCGCCGGGATCACTACCCGTAATGAACACCGCAAGCGATTGCTCTACCGCCGGGAAATAGATGCTGGAGCCAACAATCTTGATCGTTTCCTCGTTGTATCCATCGGGTAGTGCGCCGACGATCTTTGGGGAATGAAATGGCGTTGAAATCCGGTTCGCGTACGCACTGGACACATACACCACTTCGTTGCGATTAGCACTTACGCGTATCACGCTGGCATTGAATACCGCTGGGCTTCCTGATAATTCACCGACCCCCGGCATGTTTGTGGCCAGTTTTATTTTGTGACGAACGATCACAGGTTTAGTATCTTGCTTCGGTGAGTTTCCTTTGGAATTGGACTGGTCTGGCAAGGTCGCGGCGGCTGTTGCAAATGCGGCAGGTGTCGTGGCCTTGACCACTGGGATGCTATTTTGCGGTACGGGTTGTGTGTCGGCTGCATCTGCCGCGCATGGAATGGCCAGAATGGCTAACATCAGAGGAAAGACTCTCACTTGGCTTGCTCCTTGATTGGTTTTGCCTGTTCCGGATTCGCAGCTATCCACTTCAACGTATGGGGTTGCCCCCCCTCATAACTATCAAGATAGCTGATCATGGGTTTACCGTTTTTCAAATGGATTGCTATTTCATAAATGACATTTTTCAGATCTGGCTGTTTCTTTGCGTAACTTGCCATGGACATCGTTCCTGCCACAAACACCTTTGATGTTTCCGGCTCGTAGGTGATGTGCTCTGATGTAAAGATTGACGTGCCGCCGCTTTCTCTGAAAATCGCATCTTTCGATAGCGAAATCAGCTTTGGCTTGATTGAGGCATATATTTCCGGCTCAAGAAACGTTGACAAAATGTCGGTCACAAAATCAACGTTTGAGGGGGTGATATTCCCGACCAATGTGGCGAAATAAAGCCCGAATGACTTGTAGTAATTCTCTGATGCGCTGTTCCAACCCACTGACATCTGCTCGTTAAGGTAGGGAGGAACAAGCACGACTCTATCTTTTACGGTAAAGATTTTGTTTGCAGCAACAAAGAAAAGTACGACAAGCATGGTATTGCTGATGGCCAACCAAATCGAGATGGTGGTTGACATCTCCCATGTCCGTGACATGAATTTCAATTTCATGCGATCAGCTCCGATTCATAGGCGTCAAGATTCTCTTTATTCATTGCGGTTATGCCGGACCAAAAAGCGATGTGCAGCAATGCGCCTTCAAGATTTTCCTTCTTGAATTTTTTTAACACCCCGGAAATCAAGATGATTAACACGATCATTGGCCACATGGTCTCGGTGGCAATTCCGGTGCCAAACAAGCCGATAGCCACACAAAATTCGTCCAGTTCCCACATAAAAAATTGCGGCTGGCTATCGATATATCGAGGGATTTCAACTTCATTCATTGCTGTTTTCTTTCTGCGCAGAGACGCCCCCTTGGCTGGGGGACTCGATTTGGGCTTTATCTGAAACAGGTTTATCCACAGTTTTTGTGGATAATTGTTCGCGTTTGACGTACACGGTTACAACCGCACGACGGTTCTTTTGCCGTCCATCTGGCGTAGTGTTTGTATCTTCTGGCTCAGACTTGCCTTTTGAGGCTATCAATATGCGGTTCTGCGCAATATCATGCTTTTGCAGCCATGAGGACACGTAGGCTGCGCGTGCCAACCCCAACTTCACATTCGCTTCATTACTGCCGATTGCATCGGTGTGCCCTATAATTTCCAGGGTTGCATCTGGATACTTAACCAACGTGGCTAGGACTTCATTCAACGTGGCAATCCTGCGAACCTTTTTTGCTCTAAAGGCAAATAGCACTTTACCGTGCGCTGCATCAACCGGCTCGGCCAACCTTGCGGCATCCTCCGCTTCCAAACGAGTTTTCTCATCCTTGATGGCAGCCAGCCTTTCTGACTCCTCAAGTTTGTCTACAGCATCCATTGAAGTCTCGTTGTCGGTCACAAACCAGACGACCTTAGTACGATCTATTTCGGCGATCCTGAGCGTTTGCCCGATGACATGTGCACGCTCCGCTGGCAACACCACCATCGATCCGGATTGGGGTAGCTGCACCTGAGTCAGGCTTCCGGCAAACGCAGGCGCGATAAAAACACAAAGAATCAGTAATGTTGTTTTGAGCATTATTTATTATACTGTTGCAGTTATCTATAATGCAACAAATAAAAAAATCAATGGCCGATGACTGCGGAAACCAACCCGTTAGCCAGTTGCATAAATAACCCCATATCGCCATTCGTGTTGTCAGGCGTAATGACATAACGCCCGCCAATCACGATTGTTGGTGTGGATGTAACCTGGTAATCGGACAGCTTTTGGGTTGCCCTCTCTGCAACAGAAGGCGGCACCGATTTCCACGCCGCCTCAAAATTGTTGATTCCAGCGTAAACCACTGCCTTGTGCCACATATCGAAGGATGTGACGCTCAGGCCATTCGTTTGCACCAGGTACATTGCCTGCGCCGCAAACAGATCCATCTCGGGATCGGGCGCTCCGGTTGCCCTTGCCGCATACCACGCGCGCGAAGGTATTAAGTATTGCGGTTCAGCGGTCGTAACCGGCATCAGCTCAAACTTGATATTTTTAGGCAGCGTTGCGCCCCATTTGGATAT
>CAIQPV010000201.1 GCA_903873725.1 uncultured Nitrosomonadales bacterium | reverse complement strand
GTCGAGGGGAAAAGGAGCTGGTGCACTTGTTTGAGCAGGACAATCTCTTTGACCGCCTCGATCGGAAACCCCTGGCGCGACACCCGGTTTGGGCCGGGTGTGCGCTCCGGGGACAGTGGCGGGCTTTCTTTGTCATCCGGAACATCCCCGAGAAAAAGTGAATCGAAATATTCGATCGCTTCTTTTTCCCCCCACAAAAATTCGATGCGCTGCAAAATGCGCGTAAAATTGCTCGAAAGAAATTCGGGAAATCCCGCACCGGCCTGCGTAAGAGATTTGGATATCTTGGGATACAGGTTTTCTTCAATGCTCACGTTCAACTCCAATCTGTGCCATGGTACATGAGGGTTTCCCCGGTTTGTTTCGCAATACGGGGAAACGGTAGTCGATTGTTGAAGCGGAGCACGGCGTTGATGGCTCAAGCCCCGCAATTGAAAAAGATGCACGGAAAAATTTAATAATTGATATCACGAAGCACCTGTTTGCACATGCGATTTATTTTGTTCTCAAAGCTACTGAAACAAAGCTGGTGTTGAGCCATGAACAGCCACAATGCTTAATTATTACATCAATGTTAATTGTTAATGGATTCCAAGGTTACGTCGGCAATCAGCGAATCTGGCTATTGTCCACTTTTGTTTGCGTACGTTCAAATTCCGTCCCTATTTATACAGTATAACCTATTGGATGCAGAATTTGGTATATCTATGTGATTTCTAATATGTATAGGGGGTGAGAGTGAATCTGGCATTGTTTGACCTGGACAACACTTTATTGAGCGGGGACAGTGATTTCGAATGGGCACAATTTCTCATCGAACAGGGTGTGCTTGACCGCGAACTGTTCGAGGCAAAGAATCTGACTTTTTATGAGCAGTACAAGCGTGGCTCGCTGGACATACACGAGTTTCTCGATTTCCAGTTGAAACCCCTTTCGCGCCACCCACGTAGTGTGCTGGAAGCCTGGCATGGGGAATTCATGCAACGCAAGGTGCGTCCCATGATGGGGTCTGCCGCGCGTGAACTGGTGGCGCGACATCTTGAAAATGGCGACGTATGCGTCGTTATCACCGCCACCAATAGTTTTGTGACTGCGCCGATCGCGCGCGAATTCGGTGTGGAGTACCTGATTGCAACCGAGCCGGAGCAAAAGGATGGTGAATTTACCGGATGTGTGGCCGGGATGCCAAGTTTCCGTGAGGGAAAAGTTATACGGCTGGAAGAGTGGATGGCCAAGCATGACTGGAACTGGGGCAGTTTTGCCGAGAGCTGGTTTTACAGCGATTCGTTGAACGATCTTCCGCTACTGTCGAAGGTAAAAAATCCGGTGGCGGTTGACCCTGATGCGACGTTGCGCGCCCATGCCGAGATGCATGGTTGGCGCATCATTACTTTGCGTTGAAGCCAACTGTTCAATTACTGGCTTTCCCAAAATAAAAGAGGATATTTTTGTCTAATTGATTATCCGGGTTGAACGTTCCCCGGCAACCATGGATGGAGAACGCTGCATTGTCCTCAGTGTATAATTCAACATTTTGACGGATAGCCGCTCGTCACGCCAAACCATATTGCCTGAAAAGTAATGATAAAGAAACTGTTCAAACGTGTTTTCGGGAAAGCCCCCCGCACCAGGGTGGAAGGAAAGTGTCACATTATCCCCTTTGAAGTGCATGACGTCGGACGCAGCGGCATCAGTCCGGCTGCACGCAAAGTGACCGAGGGTTTGCAAGCGGCCGGTTACAAGGCTTTCGTGGTAGGGGGTGCGGTGCGCGATTTGCTGCTCAATCGTCACCCCAAAGATTTCGATATTGCAACAGATGCCACGCCGGAAGAAGTGCGTCGCGTGTTCCGGCGCTCGCGTATTATCGGGCGGCGTTTCCGTCTGGTGCATGTCATGTTTGGTGAGGAAACCGTGGAAACAGCCACTTTCCGCCGCATGATAGAAACCGAAGACGCGCAGACCGATGAGCACGGGCGTTTGCTGCGTGATAACGAATTTGGCGACCAGGAGCAGGACGCGGCGCGGCGCGACTTCACCGCCAACGCGCTGTTCTACGATCCTTCCTCGCAGGAGATTTACGACTACCACAACGGCTATGCCGACATCCGGGCAAACACCCTGCGCATGATCGGCGATCCGGCAGTGCGCTACCGCGAAGACCCGGTTCGCATGCTGCGTGCGGTACGTCTTTCGGCCAAGCTGGGCATGAAGCTGGATGCGGCCACTGCCGCGCCCATCGCGGGCATGAAGGGTTTGCTCGGCAATGTGCCGCAGGCGCGGTTACTCGACGAAATGCTCAAGCTGTTGCTATCCGGCCATGCATCCGAGTGCGTCAAGAAACTGCGCGCGATGGACTTGCACCATGGCATGTTGCCGATGCTGGACGTCATTCTGGAACAGCCGCAGGGCGAAAAATTCGTCATGCTGGCGCTGGAAAATACCGACCAGCGCATCCGCGAAGACAAGTCGGTTTCGCCCGCTTTTTTGTTTGCCGCACTGTTGTGGCACGAAGTGCTGTCCGACTGGAAGGCGCAGCAGGATGCGGGTGAAAAGCCTGTCGCGGCGCTGCACGCGGCGATGGATGCCGTTCTCGGCAGGCAGCGTGAGCAACTTGCCATTCCGCACCGGCACGACGCGATCATGAAGGAGATATGGTTGCTGCAGCCGCGTTTTGAGCAACGCGGCGGTCAGCGTCCGCTCCGTCTGCTGGCGTTGCCGCGCTTCCGTGCCGCTTATGATTTTTTGTTGTTGCGCTGCGAGAGCGGAGAAGTTGATGGAGAACTGGGCTTGTGGTGGGACGAGTTTCAGGATGCAACTGACGAGCGCCGTGCAGAAATGCTGATGCCGGACGAGGTGCCGAAGAAACGGCGTCGTCGCAGGAAACAGGCGGGGGCTGCGGTGCAAAAGGAGCTGCCGATAGAATGAAAATATTAATTGGCCACGGATTAACAGCGATGTTCACGGATTATCAATTTTGCGGATATTGCCAGTGTTAGGCGGCCTTAATTTTTTTCTGCCCACTTTCCCGGGTGATTGCAGGCAATGATAAAGCATACAGTTTTTGTCGGTTTGGGCAGCAATCTGGACAACCCGCGCGAGCAGGTGTTGCACGCGATTCAGGCCCTGGATAGTTTGCCGCACACGCAGGTACTGGCGAGATCTTCGCTTTACCGCAGCGCACCGGTCGGTTTTCTGGAGCAGCCTGATTTCATCAATGCAGTGGCGCAAATGGAAACGGTCTTGAGTCCCCGTGCCTTGCTGGACATGCTGTTGGCACTGGAACAGGAGAGAGGACGTACACGCGAATTTCTTAATGCCCCGCGTACATTGGATCTGGACGTGTTGCTATATGACAAACTGCAGTACCACGAACACGGTCTGACCATTCCGCACCCGCAGATGCATTTACGCGCTTTCGTGCTGCGCCCTTTGCTTGAAATCGTGCCGGATTGTGTGATACCGGGTATTGGATCGGCGGCGGGAGCATTTCAGCAATGTGAAGTTCAACGCTTGGAGCTGTTGATTTAGCCACGCAGATCACATAGGGTAGAGAGAGGCAGGATGAGGGCGGGCAAAGCGGGGATTTTCCTTGTGGCTATGGTTATTAAGGGTTCATGAGAATGTCGCTGGATAAATATCGCTACATAGTTGTCGAAGGGCCGATAGGCGTGGGTAAAACCAGTCTGGCACGGCGGCTGGCAACGCAAACAGGCGCGGCCATGTTGCTGGAAAAACCGGAAGAGAATCCGTTCCTGGAGCGTTTCTACCGTGATCCTCCCCGCCATGCGCTGCCCACGCAGTTATTTTTTCTGTTTCAGCGTATCAACGAGGTGCGTGATCTGGGGCAGCTGGACATGTTCAACTCCCGCACTGTGGCGGATTATATGTTTGACAAGGACACATTGTTTGCGCGTCTGAATTTGAGCAATGACGAATTTGCGTTGTATCAGAATATCTATTGGAGTCTGGCGCCTCAGGCACCCGCGCCGGATTTGGTGATTTACCTGCAAGCTCCGCCGGAAATCCTGATCGAACGTGTGTGGAAGCGTGCCCACGCCTACGAGCGACCGATTTCCGATGAATACCTGATGCAATTGGCGCGGGCCTATAGCGATTTCTTTTATCATTACGACGGGGCGCCGGTGCTCGTGGTGAACAGTGAACATTTAAATTTAGTGGATAATGACGAGGATTTTGCGTTACTGTTACAACGTATCGAAGGAATGCGCGGACAGCGCGAGTTTTTTAGCAAAGGATCTTAATGAGGACGACACTGACAGCCATACAGGGGCAACGCGACAAGGGCGAGAAAATCGCCGTACTTACCTGTTACGACGCAAGCTTCGCGGCCTTGCTCGAAGCCAATGGTATTGATGTTCTGCTGGTAGGCGATTCGCTCGGTATGGTGCTGCAAGGGCATGAGAGCACATTGCCCGTGACGCTGGATGAGATGATTTACCACACCGCTTGCGTGGCGCGCGGGGCGAAGCGGGCATTTATTGTTGCCGACATGCCGTTCGGTACCTCCCAAGTCAGCCCGGAAAAAACTTTCGAACATGCCGTGCGGCTGATGGCAGCGGGTGCGCAGATGGTCAAGCTCGAAGGTGGTGCGGCAATGGTCGCGACCATCGAATTCCTGACGCAGCGCGGCATCCCGGTGTTTTCGCATATCGGACTGACCCCGCAGTCCGTACATCAACTGGGCGGTTATCGCGTACAAGGAAAAAATGACCCCGATGCCCGGCGTCTGCTGAATGATGCCGCCGCCGTGGCTCAGGCAGGAGCCGGAATGCTGCTGCTGGAAGCAATTCCGGCCTTGTTGGCGGCGGAAATCACCGCGCAAGTATCTATTCCCACCATCGGTATCGGTGCAGGTGCGGAATGCTCAGGTCAGGTTCTGGTGCTGCATGACATGCTGGACATCTACCCCGGCAAGAAGGCGCGCTTCGTAAAGAATTATATGCAGGGTGCGGACAGCATCGCAGGCGCGGTAGCGCGTTATGTTTCCGAGGTAAAGTCCGGTACCTTTCCTGCACAGCAACATTGCTTCTGATGCAAGTCATTCCTGCCATTTCCGAATTGCGCCAGCGCTTGCGCGGCGAAACCTCGATTAGCTTCGTGCCTACCATGGGTAACCTGCACGGAGGCCATCTTGACTTGGTGCGCATCGCGCGGAAACATGGAAAATGTGTGGTCGTGAGCATTTTCGTTAATTCCTTGCAATTTGGTGTGAACGAGGATTTCGGCAAGTATCCGCGTACCTTGCAGGCAGATTGTGAAAAGCTGGAACAGTGCGGAGTCGATGTGGTGTTTACGCCGACCGAGCTGGAGTTATATCCGCAGCCGCAACTGGTAACAGTGGAACCGCCACTTGAAAATGATTTATGCGGCGCGTTCCGTCCCGGTCATTTTCGCGGCGTGGCAACGGTGGTTCTGAAACTTTTCAACATAGTGCAACCGCACACGGCGGTGTTCGGCAGGAAAGATTGTCAGCAACTGTATGCGGTAAGGCAAATGGTGTCGCAGCTAAATCTGCCGGTCGAAATAATCGGCGGCGACACGGTGCGTGAACCGGATGGCTTGGCGCTAAGTTCGCGTAACCAGTATTTGAGTACGGACGAACGGACCCGGGCCGTTTTTCTGTATCAGACTTTGGCTGGTATGCGCCAGGCCGTGCTGGACGGGACAAAGGATTTCGTCGCCTTGGAGAGACAAGCTGTGCAAGAACTGACAGCTCGCGGCTGGCAGGTGGACTATGTGGCAGTGCGTGCCCGGAATTCGCTGACGTTACCACAGAGCGGGGAGAGCGATCTGGTTATTCTGGCGGCGGCGCGGCTGGGACAAACCAGGTTGATTGACAATCTGGAAGTTTGTATCTAGCGCACGCCTTGTTTTGGCAGGGCACAGGTTCTACCTGATATCGCCTATCCACGCAGCCTAAATCCGTTTAGCCAGTTCAACTGCCTTGCCTACATAAGTTTCAGGAGTCAGTTCATACAGGCG
>CAIQPV010000200.1 GCA_903873725.1 uncultured Nitrosomonadales bacterium | reverse complement strand
GTGTACTTGTTGCATGTGCCGTTCCACGATTGGCTGCACGCGGCGGTGGGCATGGCCGACAGGCCCGCCGACTCGGTGGGAACCGTGGTTATCGTATTGCTCAGCTTCCTGATCAACAACATGGTATCGGTGGCGATTTTCCACGACGTCTCGCTGGGGATGCGCGCCGTCCAGCAACAGCTCGACCGGAAGATATCCGGTGACGAGGCCATCATCAACAGTGCTGCCAGCGACCTTGGCGACCTGCCAACCCTTACCAGGCTGCTGAACGAACAACTGCATGCCATCACCATGGAAACCGAGCGCTCCGCCTTCAGCATCATGGAGCGGCTGCAGGCCATTGACGGGGTCATCAACGAACTGATGTCCACCGTCACCGTCAGCGCCAGGGAAGGGGAAATCATGATCGAGTCGGGCGAGAAAAGCATCGGCTCGAACGTGGAGCTGATCGAAAACCTCAACCGCTACATCCAGGATCGTTTTACCGAGTTCGAAGCTGACCGGGCAAGCATATCCATTGTGGTGCAACAGGCGAAATCGCTGTCATCGCTGGTTGACCTGATCAGGAACATTTCATCGCAGACCAACCTGCTTGCGCTGAACGCGGCCATCGAAGCGGCGCGCGCCGGCGAAGTCGGGCGGGGGTTCGCGGTGGTGGCGGACGAGGTGCGCAAACTGTCGGGCGAAACCGACCATGCCGTATCGAAGATACAGGAAGGCATCGGCAATGTCGCCAGAACCATCGAGGAACAGTTCCGCAACAAGCTCGAACACTCCAACATCCAGCAACAGAAAGAAGTGCTGGAGAACTTTTCCAGGCACATAGACAGCATGGGCAACAACTACCACAAGCTGATGAAGCGTGATGAGGAAATGCTTGCCCATCTGGGGAATACCAGCCGGACGCTGTCATCGATGTTCATGGAGGTACTGGCGAACATCCAGTTTCAGGACGTGACGCGGCAGCAGATTGAGCAGGTTCAGAATGCGTTGGGCCGGTTGGACTCGCATGTTGCGCAGATGGTGGAGATGATGCGGAGCAAGGATTATTCCAGTGCCGCCTCGATCAAGGAACACATCGAGCAGATCTACGAAGGCTATGTCATGGATAAACAGCGTGACGTTCACGCGTCTGCGGTCGGCTCTGCCCGGACCGGCAGTTCCGCATCTTTGCAGAAAATCGAGTTGTTCTAAGGACTGTAAGTTACCCAAAATCGCATCATTGCGATCTTTCATGGTAATGCCCCGTTTGCTTCCAGTCACTGAATAAAAATATCGTCACCGGCCTTGGCCTGCATCGTCTTCCGCATATTGGTATGAGAGTGACAGTTAGGGTCAGTTCGGTGAACAGCCCTACAGAGCTGGAAAAAAATTCCACATCCTGTGTTCTTTCATTACCTAAATGGCACCAATAGAATAATTAAAATGGCTCTTGTCTTGCGGCCAATTTAGGTGGAGAATAAGCCATTATCCTGCAACAATATAATTTTTATACAATTAAAATCAGATAATTGAATGCTGTTTCCAGAAGGTTTTTTCTTTTTGAAATTTTCAATTATTCGTTAAGTTCCGGAGGTGTGCGATGCAAGTCGTTGTGCTTGGAAGTGGTGTGGTGGGTATAACCAGCGCTTATTATCTGGCCCGGGCCGGTTTTGATGTAACCGTAGTGGATCGCCAGCCCGGCCCTGGTATGGAAACCAGTTTTGCCAACGCGGGACAGGTTTCGCCGGGCTATTCGGCACCTTGGGCAGCACCGGGTATTCCGCTAAAGGGCATAAAATGGCTGTTTCAGCGCCATGCCCCGCTTTCCATCCGACCGGACGGCTCGCTTTGGCAGTTGCAGTGGGCTGCCATGATGTTGCGTAATTGCACAAAAGAGCGTTATGCAGTCAATAAGTCACGCATGGTACGTTTGGCCGAATACAGTCGGGATTGTTTGCGTGAACTTCGCGCTGAAACCGGTATTGAATACGAGCAGCGTACCCAGGGCACGCTCCAGGTGTTTCGTACCCAGCAGCAATTGGAATCTGCAGGCAAAGATATCGAAGTACTCAAGCAATGCGGTGTAAATTTTGAACTTCTTGACCGTGATGGCTGTGCACGGGTTGAGCCTGCTTTGGGACTGGTCAAGGAAAAACTGGCGGGCGGCCTGCGTCTGCCTGGTGATGAAACCGGAGATTGCCAGCTCTTTACCACCCGGCTTGCGGAAGAAGCCGGAAAGCTGGGCGTTGTGTTCCGCTATGACATGCCCGTGGATCGTCTGCTCAGCGCAAATGGCAGAATCACCGGCGTTGAAGCTGGAGGTGAACGCATTTTGGCTGATCAGTTCGTGGTTGCTTTGGGCAGCTATTCACGTCCTTTCCTGAAACAACTTGGCCTCAATATTCCGGTGTATCCGGTCAAGGGCTATTCGCTGACTGTGCCCATTACCGACACCGCCGCTTCGCCTGTTTCCACAATCATGGACGAAACCTACAAGGTGGCGATCACCCGGTTTGACGACCGCATCCGTCTTGGCGGGATGGCTGAGCTGGCAGGTTTCGACCTAAGCCTCAACCCGCGCCGCCGCGAAACCCTGGAAATGGTGGCGGGAGATCTGTTTCCGCAGGGCGGTGATATCCCCGCTGCAACGTTCTGGACAGGGTTACGCCCCATGACCCCGGACGGGACACCCGTCATCGGCGGCACCCGTTACGATAACTTGTGGCTCAACACGGGCCATGGAACCCTTGGCTGGACAATGTCCTGCGGCTCCGCACATATCCTGGCCGATCTGATTGACAGGCGACGCCCGGCAATTGAAGCCGGTGACCTGGGTTTATGCCGATATCAGGCCAGGCATTCAGCGTGCAATGTCAAGGCTGAGTTAGGGGGCCGGTTGGCAGGACGGGCGGGATAATTGCATGAGCCGCCCTGCCGTCGCAAATATCCGTCTTGATGCATTTCGTCATAATTACACACTGGCAAAAAAACTTCACGGAGGCCGCGCTCTTGCCGTGATCAAAGCGAATGCCTATGGGCATGGGGCCGTGCAATGCGCACGGGCAATTGAAGATCAAGCCGACGGGTTTGCAGTAGCATCGATCGAAGAAGCATTGGTTTTGCGCGAAGCGGGGATTGCCAGCCCGATATTGCTGCTGGAAGGCTTTTTTGAGGATGCAGAAATCCCCGAAATTGAAGACAGCAACTTGTGGATTGTGGTACATCATTCATGGCAGGTTCAAGCAATATTGGCCGCCAGGTTATCAAGACCCCTCACAGTCTGGTTAAAAATGGACAGCGGGATGCACCGGGTTGGTTTGGCACCGGATGAATATCGCCTGGCATATGAAAACCTCAAGCGCCATCCGAACGTGGCACAGATTGTACTGATGAGTCACTTTGCCTGTGCGGATGAACTGGTCAGTATGCATCCGCTTCAACAGATAAAAACTTTTCGCGCGGCAACAACAGGCATTGATGCACCGGTTAGCCTGTCTAATTCTGCCGGTATTCTCGGTTGGCCAAGCTCGCACGCTGACTGGTCACGGCCTGGCATCATGCTGTATGGGGCCGATCCATTACTTGAAAAAGATAAAGGATCAGATGTTTCAGGAAATCTTTTGCGTCCGGTGATGCAATTTGCTTCGGCGGTAATTTCGTTGCGCACGATCCCGAAAGGTGAACCGGTAGGCTATGGCTGCGCCTTCGTGGCCGAGCGGCCTATTCGGGTTGGCGTAGTGGCTTGCGGTTATGCGGATGGGTATCCCCGCGTTGCTCCGACAGGCACGCCGGTGGCAGTGGATGGCAAGCTGACCCGATTGATCGGACGTGTTTCCATGGATATGCTGACGGTCGATCTGACAGATTTGCCGGACGCAAATTTGGGAAGCCGAGTCGAATTATGGGGTGATCAGGTTCAGGTAAATGAAGTGGCGAGTCGTGCCGGTACCATTGCCTATGAATTGTTATGTAACGTCAAACGTGCCCGTTTTCAATATTCGGATACCTCCCAATAAAAGTTAAACCAAATAGTCCATTAGGTCGTCATTCCGGCGGAATGACGAGTTTTGTGCTAATGAATTATTAAGGTTAAAAATAAGGGCGCCTCTACCAGAGGTGCCCTTTATTTAGTTCTCGTCATACAGATTCACAAGCTTGAAGACCGGCAGAAATCGATTGAAAGTCACGCCGGTCTGGATCGTTCTTTATCCCGACCGTAATGATATTCAAAGCAAGATCAGAAATTGACGACAGTCTGCAATCCGACAGTATCATTAGTCTTTTGAAAGCTGTTACTGGTGAAATTGTAGAATGCATCTGTCGTAGCGACATCGTGACGAATTTCGCCACGCAACGCCGCGTACTTATTCAGCCTGTAAGTTGCAGCAAGACTCAACTCATACCTGTTTGCACCATTGTTCACACCAGCTCCCGGAGTAGCACCCGGACCAAAGCCGTTGATGCCATCGCCCGCAACACCCGCAGCTTTAAGAGCGGCATTACCTGCAAAAGGATTGCTGTTGTATACGTTGAATGTCCCGCCGCCGTTTTTCTCATTGTTCAGATAGTCGACCCGTCCGGCCAGTGTCAACTTGGGTGTTACGCGTTCAGAAAGTAGGGTGGAGATTCCCCACCAACCTGCGTCACCACCATTGATTGCGGCATTCTTCTGACGACCCAACGTATACTCTATATTGCCGTTGAAATCGGCGCGGGTGTACCAGGCGTCTGCCTCAATCTGGTCGAGATGACTGACTCCACCCGCGTTCCAGTTGTTAACAACGCCCTCATATCCAGTAAACTCAAAACCCCAGTACTCTTCCTTGGCATAGGTCGCGTTGTAGATGAAGGTTGGGCTTTTGCTTGATCCATTGCATGTCCCGTTACCGGCTGATACCGCAGTAACAGGGCAATCGTTGCGTGCAGAGTTGAAGTTGGCCAGAATCAACTTCGTTTCCCATGGCCCTCGCGTTAAGTCAAGACCTGCACCTGTGTAGTATGTAGCCGCTGCGAAATCGAACAGCATGTTTTTGGTAATAAAAAACTCTGCGTAACCTGGGTACAGCAGATTGCTGGAGAGGCTGTTGATTCCAGTGTAAGTGTTAGTGAATGGCTCGTAACCCGAAACGTCAGGCATTTGCCCGACTATGAATTTGTTATCCAGGCCATCGAACGGAATTGACGCAGAAGCTTCGTGCACGATATTTCCGAAGTTGTACTGTGATCCCGCGCTCTTGCTTGGTGCCAGAGTAAAGCGCAGTTTGGTACCTCCTTCCATTTCTTTCTGGATATCAAGGTAGGCCATGCCAAAATATGAATTGTCGTAGGAATAGAATTCTCCGCTAGCGGCACCAGCACCATAGAGGCTGGTGAAGTTGTTCAGGAACGAGAACGAACTGGTTCCCTTTGCCCGATTGTACATATACACTGGATCGATCCCAGCGCTGATGCGCAGACCTTTGAAGCCGGCAACTTCCGAACTATCCTCAATTGCGTCAACCTTGGTTTGCACCTGATTGAAATCTGAAGGGGCGACGGCTGCAGCAGCTTCAGGTGCCGGCGCAGGAGCAGGTGCAGCAGCCTGTTGTTTGATCATGCTTTTAAGCTCGTTGACCTGCGCCTTGAGCAGTTCGATCTCGCTCTGCAATTCGGCGTTGGTTTGGGCACCCGCAACCATCGGGAATGCCAGCGTCACGGCAACCGCTATTTTCTTGAGTGTTAACATGTGTTCTCCTTTTTTAAAATTGCACAACATAGTGCCGATCGTCAACAGCCCGACCACGGGGTTTAAAACCGTTCGGCTATCGCCGATCATTTGCAAACTTCTTCATGCCTCGACCGCCAGCATGCCTTCGCGATAGGCAGCGGACTGCTCCGCCGCCCGCTTGCGTTCCTGATTGTTCATCCACAAACTGGCTGCGAACACACCGACCGCCACTACAGCCACCGTAATCGTCGCAATTGCATTCACGGTCGGATTCAACCCCAGGCGCGCCCGGGATAAAATGACGATAGGCAATGTCGTTGAGCCCGGCCCTGAGAGAAACGCTGTTGACACCACGTCATCAAGCGAGATAGTAAAGGTCAGCAACCAGGCGGACATAATTGATTGAACAATCAAGGGTAGCGTAACCAGATAAAACACCTGAAAAGGCTTGCACCCCAGATCCATGGCCGCTTCTTCCAGCGACTTGTCCATTTCCAGCAAGCGTGACTGAATGACCACTGCTGCATAGGCCATGCCGATCGAAGTATGGCCTGCCCAGATGGTGAAAATGCCGCGTTCAGGCATGCCAAACAATTTTTCGCACATTACGAAGAAAAGCAGTAATGACAAACCGGTAATCACTTCAGGCACGACCAGCGGAGCATTGATGTGGGCAGCAAAGGAGGTACGCCCGAAAAAAGATTTATAGCGCACCATGGCAAAGGCAGCGAGCATGCCCAGCACCACAGAAGCCGTTGCAGTCAGCAATGCGATTTTCATGGACAGAATAAATCCATCGACGACCTCCGTGTCATGGGCAATGACGCCATACCATTTGAAGGTAAAACCGCCCCACAATGTCACCATTTTCGAATCATTGAATGAGAAGACAATCAATGTCAGGATGGGAAGGTAGAGAAACACGTACCCTGCCAACAGCCAACTTTTACCGAGTTTGCTATCCATGGCTTATATCCCCTTTGCGCCGCCGGAATCGGCCTGATATTTATTGAAAATAACCAGCGGTAGCAAGATCAACCCGACCATGGTCACGGCAACCGAGGATGCCATGGCCCAGTCGTTGTTGCTGAAAAACTCATCCCACAGAACGCGTCCGATCATCAACGTGCTTGGTCCGCCCAGCAGTTCAGGTATGACATACTCGCCGACACTGGGGATAAAAACCAGCATGGAGCCTGCGACAATGCCATTTTTCGACAACGGTACCGTCACCAGCCAGAAGGCCTTCCACGGCGTAGCGCCGAGATCCTTGGCTGCCTCCAGCAAACGCAAATCCATCTTTACCAGAGTCGCATACAGCGGCAAGATCATGAATGGGACATAGGTGTATACCATTCCGATGGTCATCGAAAATCCGGTATGCATCATTTTGATTGGCTCATCAATCAGGTGAGCCCACATCAAAATATTATTAAAAACGCCATGGTCGTCGAGCAGCCCTTTCCAGGCATAGACTCGTAACAGATAGGAAGTCCAGAACGGCAGGGATACCAGCATCAGCAAAGCCGGTCGAACACTGGGCGCCGATCTTGCCATGAAATAGGCAAAGGGATAGCCAATAATCAGGCAGATCACCGTATTGATCGTGGCAAACTTAATCGAAGACCAGTAGGTCTCGACATAAAGCGGATCGGTACTTAGAAAAATGTAGTTCGATAACTTGATCTTGATGTTAATGATGCC
>CAIQPV010000199.1 GCA_903873725.1 uncultured Nitrosomonadales bacterium | reverse complement strand
GTTCTATCTCGACTTGAAAAAGACCGATGACTTTGATGCATCGAGCACAAATCAGCTGGAGGCCCGCGTCGGCAAAAGCCCCATGTTTTACCAAAATGGGGTGGTGCTGATCAATCTGAAGCACGGGTCGGCCAAGTCTTTTGAATTCTGGGACAAATCAAGCATCAGGAAGACCCTCTTAAGTGGCGAGGACTATGCATGGTCGGAGCTGGAATTGCCGGCCATGATGCCTCGCGCCGCCGAGTTGATCGGGTCAATGCCTTTGCACACGGTGATCGACAAGGGCAATTTGCAGGGATCTGGTGTGGCCATCGGCACGCGCACGGTCGCCCAAACATACCGTGGCATTGCCGGGCGCAAGCTGGCTGCCCTGGAGTCTTCGAGATGAGTAGTGTTGATGAGGAAAGTCAGCGCATCGGCAACCACATTTCCGGGGTCGTCGCGCCTCTGCCCGCCCCTGCACCTGCGCGTCGCCCTGGCACCCTGATCGATGAACTGGCGGCCCGGCTCGCGCCCTCTGGCCTGCCATCTGATGTGCAACACATTGTTGATGTGGTGGTGCGTGCAGGGATGGGTGAAAGTGACCCCAACTGGATCTGGCTCTTGCCAGTTTTGTTGAGGCAGGTTCCAGCTGCAGCCATGCGCATTGAGTTTGAAGCGCTGTCTGGCGCACTGGTCAAAGCTTCGTCTGCGCCACACAAGGGCCCCAGTCATGATGATGAAAATCTTGACTCGATTGTGTCCATGATGACGGCCATGCGAGGCGAGCTGCAAAAGTTCCCGCGCCGTGTCGGTGAGACTTTGAAACCCGCTGTTACTGAGGCCGTGCTGGATGCTTTGGAGGCAGCGCCTGGTCGGGTCAAAGTTGAGCTGGATGATGCGAAGCTCCTCACTGCAGCCCGTGAGGCTTTTGAGTCGCTTTACGTGTTGGCCGCTGTCGGGCTGGGGGCATTTTCAACCGTTGCGGCCTTCATCATCGGCTCCAAATTTGGTTGATTGGATCCACCGTGCTTGAACTATTGATGATGTGCGCCCCTGCAGTCGATCCCGTCACCATGGCCGCTGTTGTGAAGCAGGAATCCGGCGGCCAGCCTTGGGTGCTCAATAACAACACAACGCGAAAATCCGTGACCTTTGAGTCAAAAGCTGCAGCCGTGGTCGCTGCGGTGGCGGCCGTTGGCCGCGGTGAAAGTGTTGACATGGGCTTGGTGCAAATCAACAGTAAAAATTTGCCTGTGCTGGGGCTGTCTGTTGAACAAGTGTTCGACCCCTGCACCAACATTGCTGCTGGGGCAAACATTCTGGCTGCAGGCTATGAACGAACCGACTCGCTTGGCGGCGCTTTGAGCATTTACAACACAGGCCGGTCTGACTCAAAAATGGGGGCTGCCTACGCCCAAAACGTATTTAGACAAGCAGGCGTGAAGGTGCCAGGGATACCCGGTGGGCAGCTCGCAAGACTTCCTGCCGTGACCTCTTTTGCAGCCATCCTGCCACCGGTGCGGCTGGCGATCACGCCATCGCCATTCGCTGCCGGGCTTTCACCCTTGAGGACGGCTTTCCAGCCCGCAAATTGGCGCTGAAACGCTTTTGCGCACGGACAACAATTTCTTTCTTGAGTTGGGATAAAACAGCCCTTCCATTCGCACCGGTAAAGCCGAATGCATCACCCAGGTCGCGGCCAGCCAAATTGTTCAGCTCATCGATTTGATCAAGTTCATGGCAAAACGCTTGCTCAAATTGCAGGCGCTGCGCCAACTGATCGGCCTTCTCATCCGGCGATTCAATTTCATCCCGGATTTCGATCTTTCCCTCATCATCTTCATCACCCTCCCCACCAGAGCGCCTTCCACTGCCACCCAAGCTTTCCAGGTTGTTGCCCCTGATCTTGTGCTTCAGTAGCTCAAACAGTGCGCCTTCATGGCCGGGTCGAAAAATATCCAGCTCTTTATTTTCGGATTGCCTCGCCAGATAAAAGATAATGATCTCCTGCTCAATATCGCGCGCATCCTCGCGAAGTTTGAAAGCCCATTTTTTAGACAAAGATTTGAAGTGTTTGATATCCATTAAGTACCACCTTTACGGATTTATGAAATGATTACAATGCGAGCGGCATTTGAAGGCTGTTTGCTTTGATTAGCTTGTCAATTTGCTTTTGCAACAAGTCTGGTAGTTCAACAAGTTCCGCCAAACGTTTGAATCCTGTCACCAAGGCCTTCAGAGCAGCCTGGAGCGCCTTGATAGTAATTTTCCAGGTGCGGGCTTGACCCAATTTCTGCCAGGTTCGACTCAGCAAAAATGCCTTTTGAAGCAACTTTTGGTAAGTTTGATATTTCTTGACCGCTGCCACAAATGAAGAGTCACTGTTGCAAATCGTCTTGAGGGTTTGCAAGTTTTTCAATTCGCCAGTACTGGCGCTTTTGATAATGCCATTGGCAACGTCAGATACCTTCATTTTTGTCCCTTGAGAATGTGTTGATGTCTGTAAATATACAGAGTGGCCACGATTTCACAAGCAGAATAAATACCTCAAAATAAGGCAAGTGTCTGGCCAATAATGGGACAGCCGACAGCAAGCATTAAATCGAAATACCCTTTTGACGTTGAAGGTTTTCCAGTTCGGCACGCCTCAAAAAAATGAGGCGCCGAGCGCTTGCGACTGGTCGGTATTCGGGCATGAATACCCACACAAACATGGCAGGCCACGAGTTTATTCGGCGGTCGGACGATGCGTTGCGACGGGCCCTCGGGGCAGACATCCTGGCAGCCCTTGCGGATGATCAGGTGGTTGAGATCATGCTCAACCCAGCAGGCGACCTCTGGACCGACTCGCACACAGGCGGGATGCAATGCATCGGCAAGATCGACCGTGTGCGCGCCATGTCCATTGTTGCCACGGTGGCGGCCATGCTGGGCACCACAGTCACAACCGACAACCCGATTTTGGAATGCGAATTGCCACTGGATGGTTCGCGGTTTGAAGCCTTGATTCCACCGGTTGTACCGGCGCCGACTTTTGCTCTTAGAAAAAGGGCCAAGCTGATTTTTACCTTGGCTGACTATGTCAATGCGGGGGTGATGACAGAACTGCAATCCACATTGATAAAAACCGCTGTAGCAGACAGAAAAAACATCCTGATTGCAGGCGGAACAGGAACTGGCAAAACAACTTTGGCCAACGCTGTTTTGAATGAGATTTCCTTCATCTCACCAGATCACAGAATCGTCATTATTGAAGACGTGCTGGAACTGCAATGCAGTGTCAAGAACACGGTCTTTTTAAGAACGTCTGCAAACATTGATCAAGTCAGTTTATTGAGGGCAACGCTTCGATTAAGACCAGACCGAATCGTTGTTGGTGAGGTCAGGGACAAGTCGGCTCTGGCGCTGCTGAAGGCCTGGAATACGGGACATCCCGGGGGCATCGGTACCGTCCATGCAAATTCCACTGGTGCCGCTTTGGTAAGAGTGGGTCAGCTAATTCAGGAGGCCGGTGTACCTGCAGCACCAGAGCTTATTAGTGAAGCGGTGAACATGGTTATCTCAATCAGGCGAAACTCAACAGGTCGAAGTATCGACGAAGTGGCCGAAGTAACAAATTGGTCAAGTGCTATTGGTTTTGAGCTGAGACGGCTTGGATAAGTTTCAGACGAAAAATCAAAGCAGGATTTTATGGATTTCAATTATTTCTTTGATGACAATATCAATACCATATTTATTCAGAAAACCTATGGCAAATTAATGTTGACCGTTGGGTTCATGATTGTCTGCGCCTTACAACTAGACATTGTTGTCGGAAATTTTTATGGTCAGACAGCATGTCTTGTGGTTGGCATGGTATTTATCAAATTGGCACACCTTGCCACACATGCAGGGATCGGCAAGGCGGCTCAAATCGAGTACGCAATCAAACAAAAAAATAGGGTCAGGGATGCTCACCAACAAAATATTGTCAGGATACTGCGTCGCGCCGCTATCGCACAGGTTGTGGTGCAATCATCTGCTTTTTGGTCCACCATAAAAGCAATTGTTGCGACTGAATTGCAGGTGCGTTCAATTATTAAATCGGTCCTGTGCACGGTAACCGATACGCTCACCCCAAAGCTTTTTCTCGTGCCCGCCAACCGCCTGCGCGTGAGCGCTGGCGGGTCTTCGATCCCGACCGTTGGCTGCGTGGGCGCGCAAAACCTCCATAGTATCTCGCTGGGATCAACTTTTAAAGTTGATCAGAATGCAAAATTTGGAACTCTTGGTTGCTGCGGATGTTGCGGCAATACTCAAGATCAGTGAAGCAACTATTTCGAATTGGCAATACGGGCGCCGAAAGTCACCGGTCGGCTTCCCGCCACCGGTAAAGATTGGCGCATCGATTCGGTGGCGGTCATCGGACATCCAGGCATTTATCTTGGGTTTACCCTTCACGACTACAGGCCAAATCCCGCTACCTGGGCAGTTGCAGCCCGCCATGACCACGGTAGTGCTGGCCAAGCCAGTGCGTGGCCGTGGTCGGCCTCGCAAGATTCAGCGTGGCACGCTGGGTTGATGGTGTGGATCATGGCGGCGACAACTCCCCTGCCGACCCTCAGCTCCAGGAGAAGGAGCTTTGAAGAAAACCTGACACTGGCTAAAGCACGCGGGCAACAAGTTGTGGCACTTTCAAAAGTTGGCGCGGACAAAACTTTGGAGGTGCAACTGCCGCTGTGGGCGGAGGTCTGCCGAGGCGTACCAAACAGCGTCCTGCGATCTGCACTTTTTGGGGTGGTACGCCGTGGCCCGAGGTCGTTCCAGCAGCGCGTGCAGAAAGCCAGTGTTGAAGGGGTCAAGATCATCCACACGGGGCCACAACTGGACCAAGCTGATTTGGATGTCTGGGAGCAAGCGCTGCAGCTGGCCAGAACGGGTGGGCTTGGCTGCCGGATTCAATTCACGGCATCAC
>CAIQPV010000198.1 GCA_903873725.1 uncultured Nitrosomonadales bacterium | reverse complement strand
GTCACGCCCACACCCTGTGCATGACTCGGCCAGGTCGATGGATCCCACTTGGTTTCGTTGAAAGTTTTTAAATCGCCTGCTTTGATGTTAGCGACGAGTTGGTCATACCAGCCCTGCATTGCATCCGCCACAAGCTTGGTTTCAAGTGTACGCGCCGCGGTACGCCCCATGGTCGAATACAGCGCCTGTACCGGCAGATCGAGTTTCTTCAGGGTCATCCCAACCAGTTCTTTGGTCTGCTCATGCCCGCCCGCATACATCATCAACACACGCGCCAACGGCCCGACTTCGACAGCCTTGCCTTTCCAGCGCGGTGATTTCATCCAGGAATAATCCTTGTCCACATCCAATTGTTGGTAAGGCGGTTTCGGGCCGGTGTAATCCAGTTTGGTTTCGCCGTTGTAAGGATGCAGACCCTTTTCTTTACCCACGGAATAATCGTACCAAGCATGGCTGACGAATTCCTGGATCTCGCTTTCCGCATTCAGGTCGATGGGGTGTATTTTGCTTAGATTGCGATCCAAAATTACCCCGGAGGGAATCATGTAGGAAGAAGGGTCGGACATGCCTTTGGCCGGAAAATCACCGAAGGTCAGGAAGTTGCCGACGCCTTCAACTTGCTTGAACCAGTCTTTGTAAAAGCCGGCAATGGCCAGCGTGTCCGGCACGTAGACTTGATCAACGAATTCGCGCATTTGATTGATTACATTCTGCACGGTTTGCAGTCCAACCTCGTTGAGTGCCGTGCCGGAATTGCCACCGTGAGTACCTGACCCACCAACTTTTCCTGCACGGTTCGGATCAATACTGATGGCACACGGTACGCCGCCGACCAAGAACATCGGGTGGGGATTTTTGCCGCCGAACACGGCATGCAATTTCACCACATCACGTTGCCAAGTCAAAGCATCCAAATAATGCGCGACGGCCATGAGGTTAGCTTCGGGTGGCAATTTGTAGGCAGGATGCCCCCAGTAGCCATTGGCAAAAATACCCAACTGCCCTGCTTCGACGAAGCCTTTTAACTTTTTCTGCACATCGCTGAAATAGCCCGGTGATGATTTCGCATAACCCGAAATGCTTTGTGCCAAAGCCGAAGTGGCTTTGGGATCAGCCTTCAGCGCCGACACCACATCCACCCAGTCCAGCGCATGCAGGTGATAGAAGTGCATCACATGGTCGTGAATGTATTGCGCACCGATCATCAAGTTGCGTATCAATTGCGCATTGCTGGGCACCTCGATCTGTAGCGCGCTTTCTACCGCGCGCACTGAAGCAATGCCATGCACCAGTGTGCATACACCGCAAATTCGCTGGGCAAAAGCCCAAGCCTCACGCGGATCGCGACCGCGCAAGATGATTTCAATGCCGCGCACCATGGTGCCGGCGGACGAGGCCCGGGTGATGCGTCCCTCAGCATCGGTTTCTGCCTCGATACGTAAATGTCCTTCGATGCGGGTCACCGGGTCAACTATGACACGTCTGCTTTCTGGCTGGTTCATGGTGCGTTGTCCTCAACTAGATATTGGGCCAGCAATTCGGTCAAACCGACCACCTCAATATTCATATGGTAATGTTCCAGCCCGTCTTCCATTACGATGCGGCAGTTGGCACAGG
>CAIQPV010000197.1 GCA_903873725.1 uncultured Nitrosomonadales bacterium | reverse complement strand
GGGCGAACCTGGGCTGGGTCTGGTAACCCTGACCTTGACAGGAATAAATGATTTGGGTGCCCCGGTGAGCGCAACCCTACAGACGGCGGCTGATGGAACCTATCTGTTCAACGGCCTGCGGCCAAGCAATGCTGGTGGCTATACCATTACCGAAACTCAGCCTTCCGGGATCAATAACTTCCCTGGTGTCACGGGCACTCATGTGGGGACATCGGGCGGCACACCCAATCTGGACCAAATCGCAAGCATTGTTTTGGGCTCGGGCGTGAATTCCATAAGCAATGATTTCCGCGAAGATGCGTCGATATTTGCAAACGGTGTGGTTTATCTCGACGCAAACGATGATGGTATCCGCCAGGCCAGCGAAGTGGGCATTGCCGGTGTTGCTGTTACATTGACTGCATCGGGTGGTGGACGCTGCGCCGATGGCACGACGGCTTGCGTAGCAACCACAGCTGCGGATGGCACCTTCAATTTTGGCGGCTTGAGTGCGGGTACTTATACACTGACCGAAACCCAGCCCATCATGTACGAGGATGCGCGGGAAACCGCCGGCAGCGCCGGGGGAACGGTCAATAACGCGACCTTCGGATCGCTACCCTCACAGAATCAGATCAGCAACATCGTTCTGGCTGCCGGTACGCCTGGAGTAGGCTATCTGTTTGGAGATTTGCCGGGGATACGTGCGAGTGTCAGTGGCAGAGTCTGGATTAATACTGCCACGACCGGAACCAAGAATGCATTCGATCCGGGTGACACCCCGTTGGCGGGCTGGATCGTAGAAGTGGTTTTCAATGGTGCCGTGCTTGCCTCTACCACAACGGGTACGGATGGCACCTACCTGATTAATACGGTTGCGCCAAATTATAATTACACGGTGCAATTTAGAAATCCGGCCAGCGGCTTGATATGGGGAGGCCCGGTAGTAAACGGTGGAGACGGTGTCGCTAATCCGGCCAGTATCGATGGGATTACCGTGCCATCCGGTGGAAATGTTGTTGGTCTGGATCTGCCTATCGATCCGAGCGGGGTTGTGTACGATGCTGTCACTCGGGCACCCGTGGCGGGGGCAGTGGTGACCATTACCGGACCGACAGGTTTTGTTCCGGCCGATGTCATTGGCGGTTCGGCTACCCAGACAACCGGTGCAGACGGTCTCTACCAGTTCTTCCTGAATCCGATAGCCCCGTCAGGCACCTATACGTTGAGTGTGACTCCACCCGCAGGATATCTGTCGGGCGTGTCGGTACTCATTCCGCCGACAGCAGGGCCGCTTCCTATCGGGCCGCTGCCTAACCCGCATCCGATTCAAGTTCAGGACAGCCCACCTACGGGGAACCAGGCGACCCTGTATTACCTCTCCTTCGGGTTGAGCGCGGCGTCCGGTAACGTGATCAACAATCACATTCCGGTTGACCCGGTGGCAAGTGGTTCAATAGTGATGACCAAGACCACTCCGCTAATCAACGTGGCCAAGGGAGATATGGTGCCCTATACCTTGACGGCGACCAACGTGATGGCGACGGCGTCTTCCGGACTCGGGGTGCGCGACCAAATTCCGCCTGGCTTTAAATATCGGGTCGGTAGCGCCACGTTAAATGGCATTGCCCTCGAACCGACAGTGAACGCCAGGATGCTGACTTGGGGTAACCTTGTTTTCGCGGCGAACGAGAAGAAG
>CAIQPV010000196.1 GCA_903873725.1 uncultured Nitrosomonadales bacterium | reverse complement strand
ATCTATGCAATCATTAAGAGGCAAAGAAATTTAGTTTTCATGGTTTAAGGTTTTAGAGGTTATTATTTATTTGATTTGGAATTGATTATGTATTTGATAAAGTGGTGAATATCGGGGAAAAATGCCCAAAATGTCCAGCACCACGTTGGGCCGCAACATGCTCTCGGCCGACAGCTTAAGCGTTTTCAGCGGGTGGTGTTGGGCGCCATCCGACTCTTTGCCTTCGTCCAGGTGCCATGGGCCCCAGTCCTTTACTGGCAGGCCAATAGAGCCGTAGTGGTACTCCTTGCCCTCGGTGGCCACCGAGAACACGTTGCACACGAACAGCTCGGGCACAAATTTCTCGTAGTCCGCGTTCACCTGCACGGCACCATCTACCCAGCTGATGCACTTCTTGACCGGCGTTTTGGCCTCAATCAGCACCAATGGCAGGCCGTTGACCAGCAGCACCAAATCGGCACGGCGCTCAGTGGGTCCAGCCCGGTAGGTGTACTGCTGGGTAACGACGTACTGGTTTTGCGTCAGGTCATCTAGGTCAATCAGGCGCACCGGCACATGTTGGTTGTTGTCGCCGAAGGGCATGGAGCGTTCACCACGCATCCAGGCAGTCATCTCTTCATTGGCGCGAATCAGCCCGTCGGAGCGCACCGATAGCACGATGGCGCGCAGCTTGTAGAGCACCTCATCCGCACGGTCAGTCTGAGCGGATATTTCAGGGTTTAGGCGAATCAACGCATCACGCAGCCAGGATTCGACCAACACCTCCTGAATCTGGCGTGGCACCACAGTCGGGGGCTTATATCTCCAGCCGATACCCTTGGAACTGGTGCCGTAACTGGCCTGAGGCTCCTGCGCAACATTTGCAGGAATAGCTTTTGCCGGGCCCGCGAGCAGGTCTCGGACATAGGCTTCTACGGTGTTTGATTCTGTAAAACTCACAGTTGTGCCTCCCCAAATACCTTCTGCAACAAACCGCTCTTAATCGACATTGCTACAGTCATCCTCGCATTCAATGCCTTCCTGGCTGAGTCTGTTTGATCCAATACTCGGTCAATATCACCGTGTTGGCGCATATCGAGGCTAACCATCGGTGCCGAAAGAAACTTGTCTTGGGAGATGTTCTTCGCCTCAGTTCCTGAACAAAGGGCTTCAATGTATGCGCGGAACTTCGGAAGCTTTGTCCAAGTCAATATGAAGCGTTTGGGGGGCGCACCCGCATCGAAATTGAGCCTCCATGTTTTGTCACTAAGCATAAGGTTGCTAGGTGTTGATTCGACCAAGCAGGTGCGAGCAACACCTTGTGGCTGAGCATTGGCCCTCGTTACGAGAAAATTCCCGGCCTTTACGGTTGCGTCTTGGACGAAATCGTCCGGATTCAGTAGCGCTTTATTCTCTTGGGGGCAGTAACCCAGTGAACCGACAGCACTGACTTTCAATACACCCAACTCGTGAGGTTCAGCAGGAAGTGAAGATGCTTTGGGGCTTTTACCCGCATCAATGCTAACGACGATGGCTCTCATAGTCGTCAACCGCCAGCTAGCTTCGTTGCCGAGCACTGACTTAATGGCAGAGCGCTCTACAGCATCAAGAGCTAAATGGGCTAATTCAAGTTCATAAAGAAGATCATCAGCAGTCGAAAATTGAGATGCTAGCCTGATCTGTGCATCGATCGGTGGAAGCGCAAATTCGAAAACTGCCAAGCTAGTCCAATTTGTGCGTGGACTCAATGAGCCAGCAGAAGTACCTACTGCATGATTAAAGAACGCGTCAGTTTGGCAAATGAAAGGCAACAACTCAGGAAGCAATACATCTGCGTCCTTGGTTTCCAGCACATAGATGTCACCCGAACACACGCCAGAAAAATCCGCTACT
>CAIQPV010000195.1 GCA_903873725.1 uncultured Nitrosomonadales bacterium | reverse complement strand
GGTTTTGCCGTGGTCAACGTGGGCGATGATGGCGATGTTACGGATTGCGCGCGACATGATTTACTACCTGCAAAGATTCAAAGGGCGCGCATTCTAGCACATCGGCCATGACGGCTGATGTATTTAGCTGTTTGTTGGATTTCCTGAGGGGGCAAGTTAATAAGTCCTGCACCATCTCCACAACCATCCAAACCGGCAAGTAGAACCGGCTCCGGTTTGTCCACTAGCGAATACTGGAACCTAAATATCTGCTGTCAGGATTTTTGGAGAGGTACGGTTCTAGCTTGGGAAGCTAGGGTATTACCATTATACGACGCCCGCAATCACTGTGATTTTACGATAGACTGTTGTTTGTTGAATATCAGCTTTTGATTTTATTCGGGCACTTCGGCTTGTTGCAGTCCGCGTAGATGTGGAGCGAGTGGTCGTGGACGGTAAAGCCGCGCTCGGCGGCAGCTTTTTTCTGGCGTGCCTCGATGCCTGAGTCGTAAAACTCTTCAACGTGACCGCATTGCAAGCAGACGATGTGGTCATGGTGCACACCATGGTTGAGCTCGAACACCGATTTGCCGCCCTCGAAATGGTGCCGCATCAATAGTCCGGCCTGCTCGAACTGGGTCAACACACGATAAACGGTAGCCAGGCCCACATCGTCGCCACTGGCGAGCAGCAGCTTGAAAACCTCTTCCGCGCTCAGATGGCGCTCCTTGCTGGTTTCGAAAAGGCTTAACACCTTGAGCCGTGGCAAAGTGGATTTCAAACCGGCACTTTTGAGATGTTCGGGTTCATGCATAATTATTACGTCCCAATTATTTCCAGACATCTTGCCAGAAACATGTTGCAATTGCAAATGAGAATGATTATCATTTGTATAAATAACCTTCCGGATTTGCCATGAAACACTTGTTACTCATCTCCTTGTTGCTCCCGCTGGCCGCCTTTGCAGCCGATGGTGACTATACGCTGACCATCAAGGATCACCTCTTTCAGCCATCCCAATTTACCATCCCGGCAGGCAAAAAGGTCAAGCTTGTTGTCCGCAATCAGGATGGCTTACCCGCCGAATTTGAAAGTTCTGACATTTCCCGCGAAGTTATCGTGCCGGGACACGGCGAAGTGACCATTTTTGTCGGACCACTTGAGCCGGGAACCTACCAGTTCTTCAATGATTTCAACCACGATATGCAGGGCTCTATTGTGGCGCAGCCTGCTGTCACCAAAGGAAACTGATCATGCTCGCAACGGCAGTCATCATGTTTCGTGAAGTTCTGGAAGCATCCCTCATCATCGCCATTGTTCTCGGTGCAAGCCGTGGAATCGAAGGTCGTGGCCGATGGGTCGCAGGCGGAATCGGACTTGGATTGCTTGGTGCATCCATCGTGGCTTTTCTGGCCAATGTTGCCTCCTCAGTCTTTTCCGGTGACGGACAAGCCATTCTCAACGCCGTGATCCTGCTGAGTGCGGTAGTCATGCTGACATGGCATAACGTTTGGATGAGCGCACATGGCAAACAGCTATCATCAGAAGTAAAAGCTGTCGGTTCCGACGTGCAGTCCGGTAAACGCCCGATGACTGCCTTGCTGGTCATTACGCTGGTAGCAGTCATGCGCGAGGGATCGGAAGCGGTATTGTTTCTTTGGGCGATTGTCACCAGCGGCGAGCAAAGCTTGAATATGGTTCTGGGAGGCATTGGAGGTGTGATCGTCGGCATCCTGGTCGGCCTGTTACTGTATGCGGGTTTATTGCGTATCCCTACCCGGCATTTCTTCTCAATCACGAGTTGGCTGATCCTGCTTCTTGCTGCGGGCCTTGCAGCTCAGGCGGCGGGGTTTCTCAATCAGGTAGGCCTGCTGCCCGCCTTGGGAAATAGTGTTTGGAACACTTCCAACATCCTGAGCCAGAACAGCCTGATTGGACAACTGCTGCACATACTGGTCGGCTACATCGCCCGCCCATCAGGTATTGAGATCGTGTTCTACATCGTCACGTTCCTGATCATACTGGTCTTGATGCGTACTTACGGCAGTAACCGAAACAGTCGGGTAAAACCCGTCGAAAATCCGGGTTAATACGGATGAAAACCAATCCAATCGCGTCACTCATTGTAACGCTTGCTATCCTGTCAGGCCTGGAAGCGGAAGTTGCCCATGCGGACAACGACTTCATCGTCTATTCACCCTACGTAGTCCAAGGACAAAGTGAAGTTGAAATATATGGGTTTGTCTCGCAAGACAAGAGTAGCGATCTCAATGGAGCAAGCGGCTATAACATCTCCGTCGCGCATGCCGTAACCAGCTGGTGGAAGCCGGAGGTGTATGTCGGCGAATTCAATCGTGATCCGGGCGGCTCAAGTCATCCTTCAGGTTATGAATTGGAGAACACTTTTCAGCTTACCACTCCGGGAGAATACTGGGCAGATGTGGGGTTTCTGGCGTCCTATGCCCACAATAAACTTCCGGGAATAACAAGTAATGCCGAATTTGGCCCCTTGTTCGAGAAGATGTCCGGGCATATTGATCAGCGACTTAATCTCATTTGGGAAAAACAGATTGGCGGCGGTGCCAGCGGTGCTTATCCATTCCGCTCTGCCTACAGCGTCAGCTACAATATTCACGCTGACAAGGCCACCTATTCGCCCGGCTTCGAAGCCTATTATCGCCCCCATGACAACGCCTACCAAATTGGGCCGGTGTTTGCCGGTGAGCTAAGAACAGACAAGGGAAGCGAGCTCGAATATAGCTTGGGTGTTGTTTTCGGCACAAATCCGGGAGCGCCTGACAAAACGCTTTTGGCTAGATTGGAATACGAGTTTTTTTAGCTAGCCCCGCCTACCTTCATTTGTTTTCTTCGGACGAGCCATAATCTTGCGCTTAGCGGATGGCGCGTAAACTCCAGATTCACAGCCTAAGTTTTATCGTTCCCATGCTCCGCGTCCTTACCGCTGAAGTCATCCATACTTATTGGGACGCAGAGCGTCCAAGGCTGCATTCCCACGCGGAGCATGGGAACGATAAAATGCGCTTGTTAGGCATTTATTGGAG
>CAIQPV010000194.1 GCA_903873725.1 uncultured Nitrosomonadales bacterium | reverse complement strand
TTCGGGAAGTTTTTTTGTCCATTTTATGAGATAAGTTGTTTTATTTTTTCGCCAATCGCCTTTGCCATCAGAGGGGGAACCGCGTTACCAATCTGTTCAAACTGCTGGGTAAGGTTGCCTGTAAATATATACCTGTCTGGGAAGGACTGAATTCTTGCCGCTTCACGGACAGAAATCGCCCTATCTTGAGTTGGATGGAAAAAACTGCCCCAATGGGGATCACATTTGGTCAGAATCGTTGAACAAAGCGCGTCGGGATGCAGCCTGCCATAACGCTTCGTATGATCGCTTCTGCGCGCGCGTTGCAAACCTTTCGGCAGCATTTCATGCGGAATATCTCTCCAGCTGCCGCCCTGAGGTATGTACTTCAATCTGTCCAGATTTGCCTTCCCTAGCTTGGCGCAGGCATGGTTATAAATTCTTTCCGAACCTTGCCGAAGTATCCATTGCAATTCTGATTGCGGATCAAACGAATATTCCGAGCCGTGTATCGCCTCACCCGGTACAAGTTCGGGCAAGTCAGAAATGGCATCCCATACAGTTGTCTGATTCTGCAAATGCTGCGAAAAAAGAGGATGGGTTTTTAAGCACAGCTCTTTTGCTCCGGCAAAATTTGCTACCGCATGCGCATCATGGGTTGGTTCTGGAAACTCAATATTTCCACCATCCCGAAGGGCAATAAAGATAGTCCTGAAGCGCATTTGAGGAATTCCATAATGGCCCGCGAACAGAATTCTATGGGCAACCTTGTACCCCATGCCTTCCAGATGTTTATAAATGGCATCAACTACTGTCCCCTTGCCCAAAGAAACAAGGCCTGGAACATTCTCAATCAAGATCGCTTTGGGATGAAGTATGTCGGCGATCCGCAGATATTCCTTGAACAAGTGATTCCGCTGGTCGTCCAGCGTTCTTATTGGCGCATTGATCGAAAATCCCTGACACGGTGGTCCCCCCGAAATCAAATCTAACTCACCCGGCTTCAAGCCCGTTAGCTCAAGAATATCGTGCTCGGATAAGTTGCAAATATCATCCGTAATTACATGCGTCTTTGGATTGTTGTTGGCAAATGTTTCCGCATAAACGGGATGAATGTCAGAACCTAGAATGGATTCAAACCCAGCCATTTGCAGACCACAAGTCAAACCGCCTGCGCCTGAGAAAAAGTCCACAGATTTCATTTTCATACCCTAATTACCGACCAACAACTGATGACGTTCAACAACTATGCTCATTTCCGTTTACTCCTGTTGCGATCCTTGTTTCACTGGCTATTTTCAGAGTGAGTGAGAAATTCCTTGCTAAAGGGTAGTGACATCTCCAAAATACCAAGCCTGAAAGTCAAACGAAAGCTGGCGGTGATGTCTGATCGCCAATAAATAAATTTCCGTGTCCAACCTTGCGTAAAGCACCAGATAGTTCGCCAGCAAATATTCGCGTAACTCGCCGCCCTGCAATTTTGCTTGCAGCCGTTCAAGGGCATTCAGCGCTTCCACCGATCCCGCAGGCCGTTCGAGAAAGCTCCTGCCCATGGATGGAAACCGTTCCAGATTGGGGATGAGCGTATCCTGTAATTCATCCAGCAAGCTGTCATAGGCTGGCAAGGCATCAGCCTCGGCGAGAAATGATTCTATCGCTTCGAGGTTGCGCTCGAAGTGTGCGGTCAGTTTGACGCTAATCCTTTTGCCCACATTTGCCAACTCAGGCGGCGCGGCGGCGCTTGATGCGCTGAATAGTTTGCCGTGCGTCTTTCACTCGCCCTGCGGCCACGTCATCCAACCCTTGAGCCGCTTCATCAATCAGCAACAGGTGAATGCGCTCACGCTCCAGGCGGTGGTAGTAATCCAAGCGCTCCGCATTGATCAATGCGACATAGCTTTCGCCGTTCTTGGTAATGATTTTTTCCGCTCCTCCTTTGACCTGTTCCGCCAAGTCTGAAAGATTGGCTCGTGCCTGCGAGAACGGCACGACATCACTGGCTAATATTCCCATATTCACCTCACTCTAAATAAATATTGTGCAATATATTGCACATAATACAGCAATTTTACCCGATGGCTATTCCGATTCCCGGCTCAAACATCCCCCTGAACTTCATTGCCGTGATATTCCAGCCAAGCTCGGCGTGTCGAGGACTCGTGCTTGCCCATCAGCATGTTGAACATTTCCATGTTGTCATTGAACGGAATGGCGGCTGCATTGACGCGCAACGCGCGCCGCGTGTCGGGATTGAGCGTGGTATCCCAAAGCTGTTCGGCATTCATTTCGCCCAAACCCTTGAAGCGCGAAATCGACCAGGAGCCTTCGCGAATTTTTTCCTGGCGCAGGCGGTCTTCAATACCCAGCAATTCGCCTTCGTTGAGCGCATAGATTTTACGGATCGGCTTCTTGCCCTGCGCGGGAACATCCACGCGAAACAGGGGGGGCTGCGCCAGATAAATTTTGCCGGCCAGCACTACTTGATAGAAGTGACGGAAGAACAGGGTAAGCAGAAGGGTGGAAATATGTGCGCCGTCAACGTCGGCATCGGCCATGATGTAGATGCCGTTATAGCGCAGGCCGGACAAGTCTGCCTCGTCGTTCGGGCCATGCGGATCAACTCCGATGGCCACGGCGATGTCGTGAATTTCGTTGTTGGCGAACAGGCGGTCTTTCTCGACTTCAAAAGTATTGAGCACTTTGCCGCGCAACGGCAGCACGGCCTGAAACTCCTTGTTGCGTCCCTGCTTGGCAGAACCGCCGGCAGAATCCCCCTCCACCAGGAACAGCTCGGTACGTGCGGGGTCGTTCGAGCTGCAATCGGTCAGCTTGCCCGGCAACACCGCGACAGAGGAACCTTTTTTCTTCTCGA
>CAIQPV010000193.1 GCA_903873725.1 uncultured Nitrosomonadales bacterium | reverse complement strand
TATTCCTTTGCGTATGCACAATTTGATTTTTTCAATCACGTTACGTAGCGATGAGCGGGGGTTTACCTGCAGCCCAACCCAGCTGGAGCTCGTGCCAAGTTCCTTGGCAAATGTCGCAAAGCTCTTTTTGTCGAAAATCAATGCAATGGCGATTTGAATTTGGAATTCGGCGAACCCCTGACCCCGCATCCAATGTTCAGCATCCCCACGACTAATGTCTTGAAACTGATCTAACGACAGCCTTTGTTTGATCCGCTCTTCTTCAACGTGGTCTGATTGCTTTGCCAACGCCAGATCCACCTGCATGCGCATATCCCCATAATCTTGATCGTCATAGACTTCATCCGTTGAGGGAGGTGGCCCCTCTTCGTTGGGCATTTCTTCCTCTTCGTCGGTAGAGGATGAGGATGATGAGGATGCAATCGTAGAATACTCTGGTGTCGCTTTCAGGTCAAAACTACCATCGGGACGCTGGATTGCGATGAACGCTTCTGATGACAATTCAGCAATCCCAATGCGAACGACCATGCGACCACGCGGAGCCATCCTGACAAACTCAGGGGTTACGTGGGTCTCGCCTGCGGCACCGTTGGAGGTTACGCTGGACTGTTTGAGCCACTTGACGAAGGCATGAAAAACATCAGGAAGCTGTGCTGCTGACCTCGCTGCCCGTTTTTTATTAGGCAATGGCATTGTATGGCGTAATCGCGTTCTGCATCAGGTTTCGGATTGATCTTGGTTTCGGCGTGAATACAAGATCCTCAGCCCAGATGGTGGCTCCATAGACAAAGCGTACAAGATCGCTTTGGTTGATCGCAGCAGGGTTATCGTACCCACCTAGATTCCAGCAAACGACTGAAGGACGGACAAAACGGGCGTTGTCCCATTGTTGCAGGGCATTTGTCACAGCGGTAGTCATGTCAGCGTTGTTGATGACAGGGGTATTCGTATCCGACACCACTACCACATGCTCAGGCATATGTTCACGCTTAGCAGAACGTCGCATGCCTTCTGTGCACAGATCAGCCAGAATTTGCGCAAGGTCGAATGTGACCAGCCTCGTCAGGGACACTGCAGCAGCTTCACTGAAGTGCTTATCTCGCCAATCGCTGACCTCCAAGCGGCTGCCTTGAGAAAAAACGAGCCGATGCAGGGGGTTGCCCGCAGGCAGCTGGTTCGAGAAGTAGAGCGACCAAGCGAGACATGTATTGCGGTAATCAATGCGAAATGTTTTTTTGACGGTGGAAGAAATACAGCAAACCACGACAGTTCTGGCAGGTGACAACGGGGGTGGTAGACCTGCAAACTGGGCATCAGCGGTATGTGCATCGCCTTGCTGGGCTGTTCGGACGCAGTCATGTGGCCTTAAAATACTGGCATGGATTGCAGCGCGTCCCAGAGCTTGCTTGGACATATGTTCTTGAAAGCGGTCCTTATTGTGGCGCTTCAAGGCCGCATGATGACTTGTGAGAGCCTGAGCGGGGACATTATCATAATCGATTTGATCCCACTGCTGCTGGCACATGGCTGACTCAATAGTTTTGTCACCACGGACTCGCGACAGTAATTTCCGTAGATCAGCCTCACCCCTGCGACTATCGAATCCGCAGGCGCGCTGAAGGGGTTTCATTTCCCTGTCAGCCCACTTTGCTGCATTCAAATCGTTAGCCTCAATGGCGAGGCTCCACAATTTGGCGGCGCTATCCTCAAGTGAGGTGTTAAAAAGTGCTGTTAAATCATCCCATCTGCCAAACTCGGGAATGAATCGCAGGTTGCGCTTGACCAAATCGGGGTGAGTTTGGGCCAGCCAGCGTAGGCACATCCGAAAGCCATCCCGATAACCGATGCCGCCACGAGGATCGCGGATCCAGAACAGCAATTGTATTGCCACGGCTGGCTCAACGGCAAAAGCCTCCTGAAAACCCGTCAGTATATATTGAGCAGTTGCCGCCTGCGTCTTGGCTTCAG
>CAIQPV010000192.1 GCA_903873725.1 uncultured Nitrosomonadales bacterium | reverse complement strand
TTCCCGATCGCTGCTACGCCCGTGTTTTTCAGACCGTCGTCGATGATTGCCGCAAGAATGGCGCGCTCAATCCTGTGACTATGGGTAGCGTTCCCAATGTTGGCCTGATGGCGCAGAAAGCCGAGGAATACGGTTCGCACGACAAGACCTTCGAAATGTCCGGAAACGGTACCGTGCGCGTTGTGAACGCCGCAGGCAAAGTGTTGCTGGAACAGAAAGTTGAGCAGGGTGACATCTTCCGCCTGTGCCAAACCAAGGATGCGCCGATCCAGGATTGGGTCAAACTTGCTGTTACCCGCGCAAGACTGAGTAACACGCCGGCCGTATTCTGGCTGGACAAGAACCGTGCACACGACGCGCAGATCATTCAAAAAGTGGAAAAGTATTTGAAGAACCACGACACCAGCGGTTTGGATATCAGCATCATGACCCCGGAAGCCGCCGCACAGCTTTCCCTTGATCGCATCCGCGCGGGCAAGGATACCATTTCCGTTACCGGCAACGTGTTGCGTGACTATTTGACCGACCTGTTTCCGATCCTTGAACTGAATACCAGTGCGAAAATGCTGTCTATCGTTCCGCTGATGAGCGGCGGCGGATTATTCGAGACCGGCGCTGGCGGTTCGGCACCGAAGCATGTCCAGCAATTCCAGGAAGAAGGTTATCTGCGCTGGGACTCGCTGGGCGAATTTTTAGCACTGTGCGTTTCACTCGAACATCTGGCGCAAACCTTCAAGAACGACAAGGCGCAGGTTCTGGCGGATGCGCTGGATCTGGCCAACGGCAAGATACTGGATAACAACAAGTCACCCGCGCGCAAGGTGGGCGAAATCGACAATCGCGGCAGTCATTTTTACCTCGCAATGTATTGGGCACAGGCGCTGGCCGAACAGAACAAGGACAAGGAAATCCAGGCACGTTTTGCACCGCTGGCGAAGGCATTGACGGAAAATGAGGCGAAGATCAGCGCGGAATTGATTGCAGCCCAGGGAAAACCGGTGGATATGGGCGGATACTATCATCCGAATTTCGAGAAGACGTCCAACGCCATGCGTCCGAGTGCAACATTAAATGCGGCATTGGCTGCCATTTGAAGGAACAATGACATTCCACCGCTGCAAGTAGTGGAAATCTTGAGTCGCCGATGGTCTGTAACAGGCCATCGGCGACATCCGGGTTATTTGTCACGAGATTATTGTTTGTGGCTATGCTGAATTCATGATTTTCACCAGAATCCATTTATTCCGGATACCCGATGTTAACATTGATTGATTTTGCCAAACGGATAGCCTCATTCACTAAAAACTGCTTTAATATTCTATTTATCAATACTAAAGATTAATGCAATTGATTGGTCAAATAATGTATATTTGATTTAATCTAAACACCCTGTTACTTCGATTTTCAGAAGTACAGGACTGCTACCCTTCCAGCCCGAAAGGATTTAATAAATAACTGGCTTCTTAGTCCTTAGTTTGTTTCCGGGCAAAGAAAAATATTTCAATATCATTCACAGTACAGGAGCACTAAATGAAAGCACCCGTTCGCGTCACCGTTACCGGAGCAGCCGGTCAAATCGGTTATGCCGCCATATTCCGCATTGCCAATGGAGACATGCTGGGCTATGACCAGCCAATTATCCTCCAGTTACTTGACTTGCCGCAGGCTCAAGGAGCCTTGCACGGTGTAAGAATGGAACTAGAAGATTGCGCATTTCCACTGGTTGAACAAATCATTATCACCGATGACGCGAAAGTTGCTTTCAAGGATAGTGACGTTGCCTTGCTGATAGGCGCACGCCCCCGCAGTAAGGGAATGGAGCGTAAAGACCTGATCGAAGCCAATGGCGCGATATTTTCCGTACAAGGCAAGATCATCAATGAATATTCGTCGCGTAACATCAAAGTGCTGTTGGTGGGTAATCCGGCCAACACCAATGCTCTGATCACGATGAAAAACGCACCGGATATCGACCCGCACAACTTTACCGCAATGACGCGTCTTGACCACAATCGCGCGATCGCCCAAGTCGCACTGAAACTATCCCAGGCCACCCGCGATATCAAGAAGATGATTATTTGGGGCAATCACTCCAGCACTCAGTATCCCGATCTGGCACATGCTGAAATTGGCGGACGCCTTGTCAGCGATCTTCTGACTGACAAGGAGTGGGTTGGACGTGAATTTATCCCCGTTGTGCAAAAGCGCGGTGCCGCAGTTATCGAGGCGCGCGGCCTGTCCAGTGCGGCAAGTGCGGCCAATGCGGCTATTGGACACGTGCATGACTGGATACTGGGCTCGGAAGATGGCAATTGGGTCTCCATGGCCGTACCGTCAGATGGCAGCTATGGAATTCCGGAAGGCGTGATTTACAGTTTCCCGGTACAGTGTTCGCAGGGCTCTTATAAAATCGTTCAGGGCCTGAATATTAGCGAACAGGATCGCAAGCTCATGCAAGTCAGCTACAACGAACTGCTTGAAGAGCGTAACGTTGTGACAGGACTGCTCGGGTAAAATCACCGGATATTTTCTCTTAAGGGCGACTAATATTAACGGTACGAAAGTACCGTTTCAGCCATCTTGCTTGAAAAATGCGGGTATTTGCCGAATGGCTAATACCCGCCAACAAGAAAATCAAAAAACCTTCACAATGGTTGCATAATTGAAAAAATTACGCAGCCTCATATATCCTGAGTGGCTGGCACCAAGAGGTACTCGACTTACTCATGATGCCGATTAGCCCACGCTGTCTGATGAACGGGATTGCAAACTTTATTACCGGGTTGTATAAAGACGGCAGTAACACGCCGATTCAATATTCTATCCGGAGGAATTATGAAAAACTTAGCGATTTCTTTTCTTTTTTTGACAAGCATTGTTGTGCTCGCTGATGCTTTTGCATGTGATGGCTCCGGTCAGCAGGCACAAGCCCCATCAACAGGGACTCCGATTACTTCCGGATCACCGGCTACCGCAAAATAAGCCTGGAAGCTACGGTCACTGGTGGCAAGAAACAGGTAATTGCAAAACACCGGTGACATAAGCCGAACTTCTTTTCATGAAAGAAATCCTGCAATTCGTGAAAGCACACGGCGAATGCCTCAACACAGAGATCGCACAAGCTACAGGTATGCCGCTTGCTGACGTACCCAACAACTGTTGGAACTGGCAGCCAGGAGCCAAGTAATGCTGTGCCATTCGACCAAGTTTGTGAAGGGCAATGAGATCAAGGCTATTATTTGCCGAGTAGCCGGATATGC
>CAIQPV010000191.1 GCA_903873725.1 uncultured Nitrosomonadales bacterium | reverse complement strand
GTGGCAATATGAAGTGACAAGCGGTGGGCGGCTCTGGTACTGCATTGATGACGCAAAGAGGACGGTGTGGCTGACGGGAGCTATGACCGGTCACCCAAAGTCCACCGAATAGAAATCGTTTGGCTACACAATTGGCTACATCTGACGCCGATGCCATAACCCCCAAGCCTGTGACCAGGGGTTTTGTGGGCCGCCCGGGTCTCGATCCCGGCACCTTGGGAAGCCAAACAGGGGGTCCACAGATGTCCACATGAGTCCATATATCTTGATCACAGACTTACAGACTCCACAGACGTCGACTGAAGTCCTTCAAAATCTGGTCCATTGGCTACAAAATTGGCTACATCAAAGAGATGTCGGCAATATCGAGAATCGCTTCGGAAACGGACGTTCCTCGCTCCGACATTTCGATGGTACGGAATCAGATTGTCGGTCCAGCTCTTAGCGAGCGGCGATAGGGGTTCATGCCTGTTCCTTGACATCAAAGCCAACAGACTCTAGGCTTCGTGAGAATTTAGTTGCCAATATTTCCTAAATGGGGCGCATCGGAGCGCCGAAGCAAAATCGGCCGGGAAGGTGAATCAATATGAAGGTTTGCGCATCGTGTTCAGGGCAGTCACCGGACGACTCAAAATTTTGCCAAAACTGTGGGGCTGCGCTTCAAACTTTAGGGGTTGAGCAATCGCGCCAAGCGAGCGAAAATTCATCTTCAGAATTACATTCTAATGTGCAGGGTCCAAGCAGTAATCAAACGTCGCCAACGCTAAACCTCACCAAATTCTGCCAGGCGTGTGGTTCAGGCTTGGTTGATACTGCTGTCGTCTGCCCGGCGTGCGGGTCAGCAGTCCAATCGAGTTTCAATCGAACCTCTGCCTCCGGTAAGAACAAGACAACGGCTGTTCTATTGGCTGTGTTTCTTTCAGGTTGGACCTGGCTATATCTTTACAAAAAATGCGCTAAGAAATTCTGGATATATATCGGAACCGGTTTTGCTCTTCTTGTCGCATACATTGTTTCGGCAGTCATCATTGGCCGTACCGATACCGGTTGGGCTTACGAAAACTCGCAATACGTGTACCGCAATGGCTCTCCATGGTTCGCTCTTGACTTCCTCTTCGCTTTTCTCGGCTATTTGGGGTTGTATATTTGGGCTATCGTTGACGTTGCAACCAAGAAGTCCGAGTGGTACCAAAGCTTTGAATGATATGATTACTTCTCTTTTGCAGGACGCAAATCTCTGCCATGAACTGATGCTTTTTCATGGTTTCGATTGTGCATTATGAAGTTTGCAACCATCACTGGATAGTCACTTAGAGGGGATTTGATGTTGTCGTTTTGCACAGATTGCGGAAGTCCGAGAACTGCCGAAGCGCGTTTCTGCGCGCAGTGCGGGAGGGATTTCGTGGGTGTTCAAGAACCGAATCGTTCGCAACCAGTTTCTACCTTCACGGCTACACGGCCACAACCATCAAAATTCTGCACAGCGTGCGGCCGTGCGTTACTAGCGTCAGCAGCAGTCTGCACTTCATGTGGATCCTCAACTGGTGGTGATTTTCTTAAGTCACCTCAAGCCAAAGATCGCACAGTTTCGGTACTGCTGGCTGTGTTCCTAGGGCATTGGACTTGGCTTTACACCTTCGATCGGGACCAGCAGAAGTTTTGGATCGGGCTAGGCATGTGGATCGGGGGACTTGTTTTGTCGGTCTTCCTTATAGGAATTCCTATTTTGATAGGTCTTTGGATTTGGTCAATCGTTGACGTAGTTTCTAAGACAAATGAATGGTACGACCGTTTTCCGAAAGGCTGAACTTAGAGACTGCTCTGCCTGATGACGAATCAGTCTGGGCGCTCCGACGATTTTCTTGCCGACGAGGGAGGATCGCATCATGCACAGCGACCCTCCGAGAGTAAGGCACCGCCACTTCCTCACTGCCTGAAGAATTACGAGAGTGAGTCGTGAAGATGGTCCGTGATCTCAATCGGCCGATCGTACGGGTCGCGGAGTGTTTTCACGCATCTCACTTCAGCTCGGGATTGTTTCCGAGTCATTGCGCGCTTAGGCACATCGATCGGAAATAATGAAGGGCGTAAATGGCCCCCGCTTGCGAAGCTCGCACGGTTGCGACCATGCAGGTTGCAGTTTTGGACAAACCGTCTATGCGTTTCGACGGCGAACCGACCCATTGCCTACGTTCGAGGCAAAATTAACAACCTCAAAGCATGTGATCAGGGATTTTGTGGGCCGCCCGGGTCTCGATCCCGGCACCTTGGGACCCCAAACAGGCGGTCCACAGTCGTCCACCTGAGTCCATAAGGCCTGGTCAGAGGCTTGCGGATTCCACGGGTCTCCCCCGAAGTCCACCGAGATCTGAACCAATGGCTCCACAAATGGCTACATAGAGAGGAAGTCTCTCGCTTCGAGGATGTCTCGC
>CAIQPV010000190.1 GCA_903873725.1 uncultured Nitrosomonadales bacterium | reverse complement strand
GGACTGCCGACGGATATGGTGCGTGAAGTCGAACCGATCAAGTCTTGCGGCGCATGTCCCGAAGCCGCCATGCCTTCGCGCATCTTGCGGATCATGTAAGTAACGTCGTTGCCCACCGGACAGACCATTGCGCAACGACCGCATAAGGTGCAGCTGTCATAAACCAGCGGTTCCCATTCGGCAAGTTCGGCATCGGTTACCGGTTTGGCAAAGCCGAGCATTTTTCCCAACTTGCCCAGTAGCGTGTATTCCTGTTGCCATACGCGACGCAATGGTTCTAATTTATGAATTGGTGTGTATTTCGCTTCACCTGTTTCGGTGTAGAACAAACAGGCTTCGGCGCACAATCCGCAGTGGACGCAACTGGAAAAAAAGCTGGCGATGGGTGCATCAATTACTTCTTTAAAAGAATTGATGCCTTTGCTTAGAGTCGCACTCATGATGCGGTTCCTTTACGCCCAAAAATATCGCCGTTGTACCAGCGTGAAATAAAGACGGAGAAGCTGTGGAATAGTTTGGTGAAGGGCAGCAACACCAACAGTAATTCCACCGAGAATATGTGCAACGACAACATCAGTGTGTATTCCACGAGCATATGGTGAAAGGCGAGATAGCCGGTCAATAAAGGCAGTAGCGTGACAACCCAAGCAAGGTAATCACCGAAGCCGGACAACAGACGTTTCACCGGATTGTTAAGCCGATGAGCCAGCAATACGCCCAGTGCCACGACAGCGGCTACTGCCGATGCATCAACCAGCGCAGTAGGCAAACTGGGCCAGACGAGTCCGAAAGTGCTGTGAAAAAATTCGATATGCTGGGCAAAAAAGAAGATGACAACCACAAGGCCCAAGTGGAATACATAGCCACCAATGTACGTCACCGGATCGCGTTTCAACATTCCCTCGGGAGGCAAGGAGCGTGTGAACATTGTGCGCCAGCCACTACCGGGAGAGTTGCTACGCGGTTTTGACAGATCAGGTTTACGCCCCAGTCCGAAGATTTCGAAAAGACGCAATACAATGCCCGCTACACTTATCGCGAGCGCCCAATTCAACGCGCTGCCGCGTGCAAAAGTCAGGAGTTCAAGATGGTTCATTTGGTCCCCCTGGTTAATTCTTGCACGGTCACTTTTTCATGCGCCAATTTCGCCGCTGCTTTGGTTGAACGGTTATGCCAAGTGATGGCAACGCCTGCTGCGACACCGGCCACCGCTGCTGCCCCCAGCATGGACGAAGTTGCTGATAATGGCATCGACAAAGCTTTGTAGAGCGGCCCCGCATCCCAAAAGTTTGGCTCGGAACAGCCGATGCAACCGTGCCCGGATTGGATCGGGAAACTGGTGCCATCGTTCCACTTGGTCGTGGCGCAAGAGTTGTAAGTTACGGGGCCTTTGCAGCCGAGCTTGAATAAACACCAACCTTGACGAGCTGCTTCATCATCGAAGGTTTGTGCGAATTTACCCTGATCATAAAATGGCCGACGGTAACAGCGATCATGAATCGTTTCGCCATAAAACGATTTGGGACGGCCTAAAGAATCTAATTCTGGAATGTTGCCAAAAGTCAGGAAGTGCGCGAGCACGCCAG
>CAIQPV010000189.1 GCA_903873725.1 uncultured Nitrosomonadales bacterium | reverse complement strand
CTATCCACAATCTTCAAACACCTCCCGATAAATCCTCTCAAACCGCTCTCTTGCTTTCTCTATCGAAAACTCGGTAGTTACACGAATCTTGGCGCGCTGCCCTGTTTGCACCCGTTGATCCTCCTGCAACGCAATCACTTTTAACAAACTACTCGCTAATGCTTCCGCATCGTTAGCAGGAACCATCACCGCAGTATCACCCGCCAAGACCTTAGCATCACCCACGTCGGTCGCAACGCAAGGCAATCCCATCGCCATCGCTTCACCCAGCCCATTGGGGCAACTCAAATGCCAAAGTGTGCGTCGAGTTTGTCGAGCAGAGTCAAACCACGGGCCGGATCGCCCTTCTCAGCGGCTGCGCGAAACTGCACGGTCACGTCGTGTTGGACGAGTACGATGGTGGCCAGTTCGTCGAGCAGCCGATTGACACTGGTGTTACGGCTCGCGGCCAACTGCTTCAACCGCATGTGTTTCTCATCTGGAATGCGTAACGTAACGACAGACATTTCAACCCTCCTTCAATAAATCAGCTGGCGTCAAGATGCGCAGCTCGGGAAAATGCAACTCTGCGCCGACAAAATCGGCACGATTATAAGTTACAATAACACCGACACCAGCCGCAACAGCGAGTTCAACCACATGATTATCCGCCTCGTCGCGCAGGTTGGGGTGCCACAGGTAATAAATTTCAGTAAGCTTGCATACGGCGATGAAGGCATGAAACAACTCTTGTCGCTCGTCGGCGGTCAGTGGAGATTTTACGAACAGGTGCTCGCGCCCCATAACATCTCGATATTCGGCGAACAGCGCCAGCGACATATAGGGTGCGCACTGTCCTTGCAGACAACGTCGAATCACCGCCCGAGAAGCACCATCGGCACTACGCAGCGCAGACACAAACACATTCGTATCAATTACCAGACCATTCATACTGCAATGCTAGCACCCATGATAGCATTGCAGCAAGCAATAACGCGGCAAACGCGATGCTTTGCTTCCCCTGTGGCTGAAGTTCCCCACTTTAGAGTAAACGGCCAAGCTTGATATCATGCTTTCATCTTTCGCCCTTAATTACCTTGCTCACTGTTGAATAGTGCACCTTGGCGTGACGAGCAATCGTTATCATGCTATAGCCATAGTCCAGAAACGCTTTTCTGATGGCCCCGTTGCGCAAGACCTTGTCGCCTTGAACCGCGTTTGCAAACATACTTTCCAAGCTTGGCCGGTGCAAAAAACGTTGCGAGCGCGGAATTTCCTTCAAGTCGCACGCGCCTTCAAGAAATGGGAGCATCTTTTCCACAAAGGACTCGCCTCCCAGCAATGCCTGACCTCTCACAGCTGACCACGGTGACGGAAGCCCCTCGCCTTCTGCCACAAAAGCAGCATAACGGTGCTGGGCTACGGCACGAACTTTAGCAAATTGACCTAGAACCCAGTCCGTTTCGAGCCAAGCCGGACATCCTACCCGCCCCATTGTTGCCGGGTAACTGCTCCAGGCGTAGTGCTCAATTTGATTTACCATACCAGCGCGTATTGGATTTAGCACGACATAGCGGCACAACTCCAACAGGTAGCTGTCACGATCCACCACAATTGCCTTGAATCGCCCTTGGAACACATGCCCCACGCGCCCGTGAAGTCGATTCAAGCGTTGCGTATAGACACCATTCAACTGCCGCATGCCCGACGACAGCTCCCCCTCCGGGGTCTCGATAAGCAGATGGTAGTGATTATCCATCAAGCAGTAGGCATAACACAGCCAACGGAAACGAGCCACCACTTCGCCAAGGCACGTTTGAAACAACACTCGATCCTCATCGTCAAGAAAGATCGGATTCCGCGCGTTACCGCGCGAAGTGACGTGATAGATTGCACCAGGAAATTCAAGACGAAGTGAGCGAGCCATGGAAGAATACTAATTTCTAAAAACAATGTTGTCAAGACTTGACCCCTTACTCTTCTTCTTCCATACTTCCATACTTCCATACTTCCATACTTCCATACTTCCATACTTCCATACTTCCATACTTCCATACTTCCATACTTCCATGCAATTCAAATACAAATGATCGTGTCGTTATAGCGGGCCACTGTGGTATCGTGAGTAATTAGTCGCATTGGCTCGGTAAGCGCCTGAGCGATTAAAAGCCGGTCAAACGGGTCTTGATGGTGCTTAGGAAGATCTTCTACCGCTACAGCATGTTCAGGCTCGATTGAAAGAAAACGATAACCTGCCTGGCGAAAATAATGCAGCGCATCCAAGCCTGAAATAGGCATATCACCTCTTCCTAAACCGTATTTAATGGAAATTTCCCACACGCTAACAGAGCTTATCCAGACCGTACTACTCGGAGCAAGAATCAACTTCCTAGCTTGGGCAGATAAACTGGGATTGTCAGTGATGGCCCACAACGCAACATGAGTATCAAGCAATATGTTCAAGCTACCATACCACCTATAAATAGTTTTGCCACCGTTTCATTGTTGGCATCAATGTCGGCAGGCACCTCGAATATACCTTTAGCCACGCCGATTCGTTGCTCTGACGAAATGTCATCCACTGGCACCAACTTTGCCGCAGGCCGCCCGTTGCGGGCAATAATGATCTCTCGTTCCGCCCCTTGTTCTATAGCTTCGACCAGTCGAGATAAGCTGGACTTTGCTTGCAACATATTTACAGCATGCATAACATTTCCCCCAAATTAATGATGGTTAGTCTAGTCTGGCTAAATAAATAAATCAAGCAATGAATTACCCATTACCCCCAAATCAACCAACTGAAATAATCCACCCAGTTAAAATCCGGGAACATGATATACGGCGGATAAAGCTGGCCTTTGCGCGAATACATGCCGCGAATTGCCCACCAAGGATCTTTCAAATACTTGGGCATGCCGTCAAACTCAGCCGCACGCTTCCACACATCATCCGCATTCACCACCTGACCATCGCGCGTCAGCGCAATCCATTCCGTATTCGAATCAACGAACATCCACCCCTTGCT
>CAIQPV010000188.1 GCA_903873725.1 uncultured Nitrosomonadales bacterium | reverse complement strand
TGATGAAGATGGATCTCGTAATTCTCGATGAATTGGGTTATTTGCCATTCAGCCAGGCAGGCGGCGCTTTGCTGTTTCATCTGCGGAAATTGTCAACCTAGTTGTCGCCTGACTGCCTGCGATTATGCTGCCATTTTGAGCTCTAAATTTCCTTCTGGTTTTTCATCTTTCTTATTAATGTGCTGATCTGGATTCAGGTGCACGACAAGAACTGGCTGCCAGTTTCGGGTGGCTCCACTCCAGCGCTCTGGACGTCTGTTCTTTGCCGCTTCGTAGACGATGTCACGCTTTTCTAGTAATGCCGTGTCTAGGCCAGCATGGCGCTCTGCCGGGGTCACAAAGTTGATGGCGCTGTGACGGTGTTCTTCGTTGTACCACTTCACGAACACGCCAACCCATTGCCTTGCAGCGAGGAGACTTTCAAAAGCCCGACGCGGATACGCTGGTCTATATTTCAAAGTCTTGAACAGCGATTCCGAGTACGGATTATCGTTGCTGACCGCCGGGCGACTAAACGAGGGCGCGACACCCAGCGTTTGCAAGGTGGCTAGCATGGTGGCGCCTTTCATTGGATTACCGTTATCCGAATGCAGCACCACCTGATTAGGTTTGATGGCTTCTCGTGCACAAATATCACGCATGACTTCACTTGCCAGCTCACTGCTTTCCGCGTCATAAATCTGCCAGCCAACGATTTCCCGGCTAAAAATATCCATGAACAAATACAAGTAAAAATAGATGCCTTTTACCGGTGTCGGCAGATAGGTTATATCCCAACTAAACAGCTCGTTAGGCGCGGTGGCGCATAGTGCGCGTGGTTTGTGGCGACGTTGCGCGGGTCGTTCTGCACCCCGATGCCGTAACTGATTCTCGGCTCTCAAGATGCGATAGAACGTTGCTTCTGAAGCAATATATTCGCCACGGTCGGCCAGTATCGGCACGATTTGACTCGGAGGAAGGCTACCGAATTCTTCAGAATTGGCAATCGTCAGCACGTGTTTACGCTCCTGAACACTGAGCCGGTTAGCCGGCATTTGCGTCCGGTTGGGGCGTTGATCGCCGCGTGACTGATCAACCTGCCAGCGTTGCAATGTACGTTCGCTCAGGTCGATAATGTTACAGGCACGTTCCTGACGTGCGCCGGAATTCATGGCTTCTTGCACCATTGTGATGATCTGGCCGCGCTCTACGAGAGTAATGGCAGACCGCCTTCGCAAAACAGATGAGTTCTTGTGAACGGGTTATCGTCAGACATAGTGTCGAATATTAAACACCAGGCAGACGAATTGGAATTCGCGTTGTATCGCATGGTGTTCAAGTACGAGATTTCTCTCAAGGATGCCAGACTGAGATCGCATCAAACTGGATTGAAGCGTATAAGAAGTTTGTGGAAGGAAATTGGCGGTATTATAGTCGGGGCATGTCGATTAAAACTAATTACCGACGTGACGAATAATAAAAATATCATCGACACAAGGGACTGTTATGGAAGCAAGATGAATATAGTTTGGGAAACAGATGATGGAACAGTCCTGACATTGCGTCATATCAGCGCAAATGATGTCTGCTGTTTAACCTCGTTTGTCCGAGGACTTTCTTTCTCGACTCGATATTTCCGTTTCGGAAGTGGGGATTTTAATCCTGGCGAGGATGAAATTCTGCGCGTATGTACTCCTGATTCTCAGCAATGCGAACACTCGCTTGCCGTGGTGGATGAAAAAGGTAAGGATAAGGTGATTGGTTCAGCCCGGTATGTCATCCAGTCGGATACTTGTTGTGAGTTTGCAATTGCTGTCACGGATTCATGGAAACATCATGGTGTTGGTCACCAATTGATGAATGTTCTGATCGAGAGTGCAAAAAACAGGGGTATCAAGGAAATGTACGGGGAAATCCTCAGCAGTAATTTAGAGATGATCGAATTTGTCAGGGAATGTGGATTTGAAACTGCAGACAGCGACAAAGGTTCGTGGTTAAAGATAGCCACTTTATCTCTCTGAGAGTCAAGCCAAACTAAGGTAATTAGACAACTCTATCAACTATGTCTTGATTATTCTATCGGTATTAGTTTTAATGTAGTTGAGGATCTTCTGACCCAGGGAATAATCCTCTTCTTTGTTCAAATCAAACTTGCTCATGACGGTATCATCTTGTAGATGAAGTGTCTGTAAATCTTGCGGCTCAATTGAATAAAGAAGGCCGGGCGAGTAGGTTTGTTGCTTGTCCATTGTTTACTCCCGTAAAGAAGCTAATCAAGTCATACTGCTATGAGTATATGCAGAATATATAGTTCTATATCATGGATTATCGGTTGGTTGAAGTGTTAATTTAGTGAATTGAAATATATTAGTCATTCAATCCAACGTATCCAACTCAGTATCCCTCTCGGCAACGTATGACCATCTCATTTGGCTTGAAACCGGCAGTTCAACATTACAAGCTGGTCGCCGAATACCGGAACGTCATCAACTTTTAATTTGGTTGCTCCGAATCGGGACTTGGTGAATTGGCGTAATATGCCCGTTGGGGACAGTCAGAAAATTCCCATATAGAATTAGCAAGTTAGATCAGACTAACAGCTAACCCTGCGAGCGTAGGGTTCCAACGAAGGATTCCAGATCTTCTGTCGCCAAATCGGAAACTGCCCAGTATTCCATGCCGCCCCCCACCCAGCGTACCAGATGGTAGCCTTGACGATTTTGCACCTGCGGTGCAGCATCCCTATCCGTACTCGGCCAGTTATAAAGATTGATAGGGTGCTGATTATGCCGATAGACCAGCACAGCCACGGAACGGCCGTCGAGGTAATCCAGCCGCCCGCCCACGAGTGGAAATCCTTGAGGGGCAAGGTCAACTACCGTCGGTGAAAAATCCAGTTTGCCGTTGAACCAGGGCTTTACAGTGTGCCGGTCTGATGAAACCACATCCGACAGATGATTAACCTGTAGTGAACGGACATGGCTGGAAACCAGTTCTTCTGTAAGCCGTTCCTGAGCGGACGGTAGCGAGAGATATAAAGTTCCGCTCCAGACGACCGCGAGCAATGTCACAATCACGGCGCCTGCATTTAGCCAATTAAAATTCCAGTTTTTGAAGCGCGTGGATGGCGAACGCTCACCAGGCAGTGCCGCTTTAATGCGGTGGGCAAGGTGGGTGGGGGCCTTGAAGTATGCAACATCCTTTTTCAGCTGCGCAGTCACGCCACTTTGTAAATCCAACTCATGCTGGCATTCAGAACAGTTGCCAAGGTGGCGCTCCACGGCAATTGCATCGGATAGGCCGAGCTCCTGATCCAGATAGGCGGGTAGCAGCTCGAATACTTCTTTATGATCCATCATGCACTCGATTTGTTGTAACAAGAATTTCCGCAAGTTGCTTACGGCCGCGCCCCAGACGGGACATGACTGTGCCTCTCGGTATTCCTATGATTCCGGCACTCTGTTTGTATGACAGGTCTTCCAGTTCACGCATCACCATCACCTCACGAAATTCTACTGATAATGCTTCCAGTGCCTTGTGCAGTTGTCGCTGGCTATCTTTCTGTATGAGTAAAGCTTCCGGGTTATTGTCTGCATACTGCACAGCGGCGGCATCCTCAATCTGGACGCTGTGCAACTCTTCTTCAAATTGGGTATTTCGGGCTTGCGCTTTATTCTGCTGA
>CAIQPV010000187.1 GCA_903873725.1 uncultured Nitrosomonadales bacterium | reverse complement strand
TGGACACGACCAGGATTTTGGACGGATTTAATTGAAGATGCTTTCCGGCGCTGCCATTTACTGCACACCGGAAGCATCGTTTCAGTCTGTTAAAATGGCTCCAAATACCATGCGAAATCAACCCCGATCCCCCACCAGTCATGACCATAGTCGCCGTCTTTAACCAAAAGGGTGGCGTAGGAAAAACCACCACGGCCCTTAATCTGGCCGCCGCGCTGGAACGTCGGGGACGCCAGCCCATTGGCATTGACCTTGACCCGCAGGCACAATTCGGTTCCATTATCGGCGTTGCCGCGCGTACCGGTGATGACAGCATTTACAGCCTGTTTCAGCGTAACCGTCCGTTGCGTGAAATGATCCGGAAATCAGCCGGCGGAATCAGTATCATTCCGGCCCACCCGGAACTGTCCAAGGTGGATGCATTGTATGGCAAAGGTTATAACGCGATTAACAAACTGAACACAAGTTTGCAGGCGGAAAAAGCCGGGAATATGAATACGCCCTGGATAATTGATTGTTGCCCGATGGTTGGGGTCCTGTCGCTAAATGCGATATTTGCCTGCGATGGCATTATCGTTCCCATTTCTGCGGATCATCTGTCCATCAAAGGCGCCATGCAAATCGCAAAAGCACTCAAAGCGCTCGAACAGGTGCTAAAGCGTCGTGTCAATCGCCGTTATCTGCTCACCCGTTATGACTCACGGCGGCGCATGGCAAGGGATATCCTGCTTATTGCCGAATCGGAATTCGGTGCTGATGTTTGCCGGACGCTCATTTCCGAAAATGTCAGTCTGGCGGAAAGTCCCGCATTGAATAAAACCATCTTCGAGCACGCCCCCAACAGCAGGGGTGCGCGCGACTATGATGCACTGCTCGATGAATTGCTGGCGGACAGGTTTATCGAATAATGCCGGTTGAATTATGCGGTGAAATTCAGCAAATTTCGTGTGGTACAAAGTGAAATGGGGATAGCAACGTTTCCTTTCCTGCCGCTATTGCCTTAATCACCTTTGGAAATCAGCGTCAGCAATTCTTCTATATCCGCCGACTGCGAGAATTTCCTGTCCTGGTCAATTGTTCTATATTGCGTCACTTCGCAATTGCGGTACATCTGGCGCAATTTACGCTCCGCATCCGGCAAGTCCCTGCCATAAATCTGGATGCTGTCGACTTTTTGTCCATTCCGTGTCTTCACGGAAAAATCGAATTTCAGCATAATCCCCCCAAGAAATTACCGGCCCGGCAAAGTGATTATTTCAAACAAAACGCTCCGGTATGTGTCGCTGTTGCTAGCTGACTAATCCGCACAGACCACCGTATTGCGTCCCTGTTCTTTGGCTTTGTACAGGGCCTCGTCGGCGACTTTCAGCAGAGTATCGAATGACATGCCTTCAACAGGCAACAACGAAGCGACGCCGCAACTGACGCTGACATGCCCGATACTTGATGCACTGTGCGGCATCCGGAGATCGGCCACATGCTGGCGAATATTATTGGCCACCCACTTTGCGCCGTCAACAGTGGTTTCGCCCAGCACCAGCACAAATTCCTCGCCGCCATAACGCGCCGCCAGGTCGCTGGCGCGGGGTGCGGCACGCGCCACTTGTGCGGCCACGGACTTCAGGCATTCGTCTCCCGCCTGATGGCCGTAGGTATCATTGAATTTTTTGAAGTAATCGACATCAACCATAACCAGTGCCATGGGTTTTTTCATGCGTTCGCAGCGCCGCCATTCGCGTACCGACAGTTGGTCAAAGAAGCGCCGGTTGGCAATCCCGGTCAGTCCGTCAGTCGTGGAAAGCCGCTGCAGCTCTTTGTTTGCCAAATTCAATTCATGTTTGACCTCGACCAGGGCACGCTGCATCTCCACCAGCCTGCGCATGGCATTGATCTTGGCTCCCAACACCACTTCGCTGATTGGTTTCAACAGGTAATCGTCACCGCCCGCCTCGATGCCCCGTGCCACGTCTTCGTCCTTATCCATACTGGTCAGGAAAATGATGGCGGCCCATTCATCGCCTTTCTCCAAGCCGCGAAACTTCCTGGCAATATCGAACCCGTCTATGTCGGGCAGGATGGCATCCAGCAAAACGATGTCGGGGCGGTGTTTGCGGAAAAGGTCAATGGCCTCCTGGCCGGTCACCGCCTTGAACGGATTATCCACCCCCATACGTTTAAGGTAGTTGCACAGCGCCTTCATGGTAACCTTGCTGTCTTCCACCACCATTACTTTCAGCTCAACATTATTTTTCGCCATGCCTCAGCCTTCCATAGTTTTTACCGCGAGACACAAATCCTGCCACGCTTTGGACTTGTCCGCCGGCGTGCGCAGCAAATAGGCCGGATGATACGTGATGATGAGCGGGATACCCTGATAATCATGCAGCCTGCCGCGCAGCGAAGCCAGTGTGGCATCCCTCCCCAACAGTGCGGTCGCCGCCGTCTTGCCCAGCGCCAAAATAATTTTTGGCCGGATCAGTTCAATCTGCCGTCGCAACCAGGGTAGGCACGTTGCGATCTCGTCCGCCTCCGGCGTTCGATTGCCGGGCGGCCTGCATTTCACAATGTTGCCGATATAAACATCCGTGCCGCGTTTCAGCTTGATCGCCATCAACATGTTGTCAAGCAGCTTGCCCGCCTGTCCCACGAACGGCTCACCCTTCGCATCTTCGTCCGCGCCCGGCCCTTCGCCCACGAACAGCCAGCGGGCTTTTTCGTCGCCCACGCCGAAAACCGTCTGCGTGCAACCGGCACGCAGCTTGCACGCGGTGCAGTTTCGCACCATCGATTTCAGTTCGGGCCAGTCGAGGTTGGCAAGCTCACTCTGCGGAACGGAGGGACGAACCGTAATGGAGTTGTCAGCAGTAATTGGTTCAATAACTTTGACTACCACCGGCACGGCAGTAGATGCTGCCTCGATTGGCGCGGGTTCTCCACGCCGTTGCCACAGCGGGTACAGGTTGAATTCGCGCAAGACGGCTTCTTCTCGATTCACAATACGCATTCCATCACGATGGCATCTTCCCGTCCATTATCTGCGAGATAATAGCCGCGCCGCAAACCGATCTGACTAAACCCTGTTTCGCAATACAGTCCCAACGCCACCGCATTGGATGAGCGTACCTCCAGCAACATGCGGCGCATGTTCATGCCGCGCGCAATTTCCATGACCTTGCCCAGCAACTTGCATCCTAGCCCCTTGCGCTGGTGTTCGGAGGCGATGCTGATATTGAGCAATTGCATCTCGTCCACGGCAGGCATCAACACGACGTAGCCCAGCATCTGTTCCCCGTCCTCATACACCTTGCATATCGAATCGCTGTTGAGTGCATCCGTAAAGTTGCCGCGTGTCCAGGGATGGGCATGGACACCCTTTTCGATACGCATCACCCCGTCCAAGTCTGACGGATTCATTTCCCGCAACCGCATCATCGTTCACTGGTCTTCAGCGCCACCCTGTCACGCAGGTAAAGCGGCATTGCTTGAGCCGCATCCACGCCCCGGCCTGCCGCAAACATAATTGCGGCGAGTTGCGCAATAGCCCCGGCCCGTGGCACCGCTTGCGCGTCACTGCCGGTCATTTGCCCTGCATAGCGATCTCCCAATGCCGCACCGTGCACGGCAAAACCGCTACCCGCGCCGAACCAGTCTGTTCCGTCGACTTGTTGGGCATCCTGGGGCAAACATAAACCCGGCTCGCTCGCTACTACCCATTCACCCTGCCGTTTTTCATAAGCCGCATGGTAAACCTCAGCCATGCGCGCATCCAGCGCGGTAATCACCTTGCCGTAACCGGAAGCCTGGGCCAGCGCCTGCAACGTGCACACTCCAGCGACTGGAAGATTCACGCCCAATGCCAATCCCTGCGCCACACCGCAAGCGATGCGCACGCCGGTGAACGAACCCGGCCCTGCGCCGAAAGCGATGCCGTCGAGTTGCGAAAGCGTGACGTTCGCCTCGCGCAACAAGTTATCCAGCATTTCCATCAACAGTTCCGAATGCTTTTGACCAACCAGTTTGCAATGCTCAATGGTTGCGCCATCCTGCCATAATGCGACGGAGCAATATTCGGTGGATGTTTCCAGTGCGAGGATATGCATCAGCCGGCCAGCAGCAACGCCACGGCCTGCGCCGCAATGCCTTCCCCGCGCCCGGTATAACCAAGTTTCTCGGTGGTGGTCGCCTTGATATTTATCACACTCATTGCCACGCCGAGGTCGGCAGCAATATTCTCCACCATACGCGCAATGTGGGGCACCATCTTCGGCGCCTGCGCAATAATGGTGGCATCCACGTTGCCGATATGAAACCCCCCGTTTATCACCAGGCGCGCCACTTCGCGCAGCAGGATGCGGCTGTCAATGTTCTTGTATCGGGCATCGGTATCGGAGAAATGGCGACCGATATCGCCCAACCCCGCAGCACCCAGCAAGGCATCACAAATGGCATGCAGCAGCACGTCGGCATCGGAATGTCCAAGCAAACCCTTGTCATGGGGAATATCAACGCCGCCGATAATCAGCTTGCGGCCTTCGACCAACTGATGGACATCAAAGCCCTGACCGATTCTCATTGCACCTCTTCCTCACATTTCTTCAGAATGGGTTACGCTGCGCTAACCTACCCTACATTTTCCCTTTTAACAGCAACTCTGCCAACTTGACATCCTGCGGATAAGTTACTTTGAAATTGGTTGTCTCGCTTGCCACCAGCTTGGGATGCAGCCCCAGCGCTTCTACCGCCGAAGCTTCATCCGTCACCATCGGAGCGGTCAGCAACGCTTGCAGCAACAATCCGGTGCGGAACATCTGCGGCGTCTGTGCCTGCCACAAGCCGTCCCTGTCTTCCGTATGCGCAATACGCTGCGCAGCATCGGCACGCTTCAACGTATCCGCGACCGGCACGGCAAGAATGCCCCCGACCTCGTCGTCGCGCAACTCCTCAATCAGGCGCGCAAGCTGTGCCCCGGTCAAACACGGGCGCGCCGCATCATGTACCAGCACCCAGTCGTCCGGCTCCAACTCCGCCGCCATTAGCCCGTTCGTCACACTTTCCGCGCGTGTCGCCCCGCCGCAATATAACGGCTGCAACTTGTCGCCAAAGGCAAGCCAGTCATATTCATGGAATTGTGTATCGCCGGGTGTCAGCACCACGAACACGGTTGTGATATCGGCGCAGGCGCACAGGGTAGCCAGAGCATGATAGATCATCGGCTGACCGGCCAGCGGCAGATATTGTTTGGGTAGCTTGCCGCCCATACGGGAACCGGAACCGGCGGCGGGAACAAGGGCATAAAATTCGGGCATGGGCGAATTGTAAATTAAAATCGCCGGGTGCAGCGCAACGATACCAGACGAAAATTTCAGACAGCATCAAAAACGGTACACACCCGTCCCCCCTCTACCACGCCGGGTAATTTGCTTAAAACCAGGATTTAATGCGTTGCATCCAACGCCAGATTGAGTTCCAGAACGTTAACGCGCGGTTCGCCCAGAATGCCGAACTGACGTCCCTCAGTGTGTTCTACTACGAGCTTGCTGTCTCATTGCTGTTCCTTACAGCTATAGCATTGCTATGAGCAGAGAATCCGAAAGTGAACACAATTAGCATTATTCTCAGGAATTTCATATTTGCTCCAGACCTAAGTTGTATGCACTCTTCCTCCGAATTGAGGTTCATTATGTCTTCATGACCGGTCACGCCGCCCGTAAACTGTCCTGTCGATCAATACATGGCATGACTCAATGTGAATGTACCCCAAGGTAATACTTGATATCGTGAATCAAATGTTGCAGGTCACCGCGCAGCCTCCATCCTTGACTAAGGCGTGCTTCGATTTCCCTGACTTCCTGCATGGTAAGGCGCTCTGGTTCTGTACGATCAAGATAGTTCTGGCAGTAACCACAAATCTGTACGTCTGCTTTCATTTAATGCTCTCCTTATTGATAATGGAATAAATTAAAAACTGTCAGCACGCCCTGAACGTGCAGCATTCTTTTCATCGGCAAGGGATAATTTCGCCATTTTATTCAGCAAATTATTGTGTGTAATTGTTGATTCTTTTCGACAACGATCCGCCGGCTTGCGCGACTGGAATAACAGGATGACATACGCCATTCCTAACGGAACGAAGATAGCGAGAATTGCGAGCAACGGCTCCAGGATGCTGTTCATTTAGACAGAGCGTTTAGGCAGCGCATCTTGACGGGGTGCAAGGATAATTCTCCCGGCATGCGCGATTTTCCTGATGATGGAAAAGACGCTATTGAAGTGGCTGTTGTCGGCTGTTACGTCAAACCGAACTTGTTTGTCTGATTGTGCAACTGCTTGCTCGCTGTATATATCCATCATATCAATCCCGCACATCCGGTATGGCAGCGGGGTAATCTCGACACGCTCAGCACCTGCAATACAAACCGCTTTGCGCACTGCCATTGCTTCAGATTCACTTAATACGGTAGTAATTCGTTTCATATTAGACTCCTTCATTTGATGGTGTGCATCGTATGAGAAGCCGCATAAAAACAGGGTAAAATGTTGGCGGTTAGGTGTAAAAAATGTATTAAAAATTAGCGCTGCCGATAGATTTGACTTCTTATCATAAAAAATGGGGCACCTGGTGGTGCCCCAAATAGATATGAGGGGACCCTTAGTAGTTTGTAATTTCCAATTTAGAAAGTGCGGCTGAGGGACACGACAGCAGTACCTTTGCCCAGATCGTTGCCTTGAACGTGGTTGTATGTTCCGGCTCCGGATGGAGCATTAGTATTGCTGTAAAGCAGCCCTAAGGTATAGCCACTCAGAACTTTTGAAACAGGAGCCAGATCTGTGGACACGCTCAGATTGTAATCAGAGTATGTAGGATCTTGTGAAGGACCTGGTGCAGCTTTCAAAGCATCAGCAGTGGAACCTTTGTAGGTTTGCTTGCCCCAGTGTGCGCCAAGTGTCCAGCTAGTATTGGGTACTGGGTAACTTGCGCTAAGATTCACATAGCTGGTACCACTTGCATTGGGAAGCGCGAAGGTATCACCCAAACTTTGCGAGTATTTAAGACTGACCCACTTGTATCCAATGAGGCCATAGATTTCATTGGTATCGGCTTTAGCAAAATAATTTGGGGCAGGCAAGTTACCTATTTGTGTCTTACCGTTATAATTTCCCGGATAGTTGTAGCGCAAGAAACCCACGTCATAATTGAAGTCTGTGGCAAAGCTGTTCTTGAAACCGAAGTAGGTATCCAGTTCCAGCCCAGCATTGGTTGCTGCGCCAAGATCACCGATCCAGCTTATGCTGGAACCCCATAACCCCGCGTAAAACCGCTGGCATGGGTATAATCAAAGCCGCCTTGAATCGCGGGTTTGCCGCCAGATTTTGAAATCCCGCGATACAGATAATTGCTGACCAAGCTAACATTACTGGTAACAGAAGGGGTCGGAGCGGCAGCCGGGGCTGCTGCAGCTGCCGGAGCATCGTCAGCCAGAGCCAATCCAGGCGCGGTTAGCGCTATTACGATCAGGGTATTTAACGATTTGTTCTTAAACATTGCTCGTTCTTTCTATTTTGGTTAAAAATTTATTGCAAGCTGCTGTTAATGCGATGCATCAAGCGCCAAGTTGAGTTCCAACACATTCACCCGAGGCTCGCCCAGAATGCCGAACTGACGCCCCTCGGTGTGTTCCGCCACCAGTTTGCGCACGACATCCGGGCTGAGATTGCGTACTCTTGCCACGCGCGCAAGCTGGTAATCAGCCGCTGCGGGACTGATGTGCGGGTCAAGCCCGCTGCCGGAGGCAGTCACCAGATCAACCGGAACCGGTTGCTGATTGCCGGGATCAGCATCGCGCAAGGCTTGAACCCTGCCTTTTACCGCATCCATCAACGCCGGGTTGGTCGGTCCCAGGTTCGAGCCTCCTGAGGAGGTTGGATTATTGGGCATCGGGCTGGTCGCCGAGGGGCGGCTCCAGAAATACTTGGGGTCGGAGAACGACTGCCCCATGAGACTGGAGCCAATCGGCTTGCCGTCTTTTATGATCATGCTGCCGTTGGCCTTGTCGGGCATGGTCACTTGGGAAACGCCCGTCACTAACAATGGATAAGTGATTCCGGTAAGCAACGTCAGCAACAGGAAACTGACAATAGCGGGACGAATTTCTTTTAACATGATGGTTCCTTTCTTAACATTATCTATTAGCACGTCATTCCCGCGAAGGCGGGAATCCAGCTAGAACAAAGCTCCGCGAAGCGGACAAACCCCTATTGTTGACCCGCTTCGCGGGGACTTCTCTATCAACTGGATTCCCGCCTTCGCGGGAATGACGCATTGGTTGTCTATTCGGCAACCCTTTACACCAAGCCCACACCGACAAGAATCATGTCGATCAATTTGATCCCGATAAAGGGAACAATAATTCCGCCCAATCCATAGATCAGCAGATTGTTGCGCAGCAGGATATTCGCCCCGATGGCGCGGTAAGTCACACCTTTCAGCGCCAGCGGAACCAGCGCGATGATGATCAGCGCGTTGAAAATAACGGCAGACAGGATTGCGCTGGACGGTGTCGCCAAGTGCATCACGTTGAGTGCGCCGAGCCCCGGATAGGTGGTGACAAAAGCCGCCGGGATGATGGCAAAATACTTGGCTACATCGTTAGCGATGCTGAAGGTGGTCAGGGAGCCACGGGTCATCAACATCTGTTTGCCAGTCTCAACGATCTCGATCAATTTGGTCGGATTGGAATCCAGATCCACCATGTTGCCCGCTTCACGCGCGGCCTGAGTGCCTGTATTCATCACAACACCGACATCGGCCTGCGCAAGCGCGGGCGCATCATTGGTA
>CAIQPV010000186.1 GCA_903873725.1 uncultured Nitrosomonadales bacterium | reverse complement strand
GCTGTGGCAGACTGTTCGAAGGTACGCCTGCGCAAATGCATCATTCGTTGCAACGTTTGGCACAGTTGCCTGACAACACGCGAGTTTACTGTGCGCACGAATATACCGAGGCTAACATCCGCTTCGCCATGGCCTGCGAACCGGGAAATGCACAACTCCGGCAGCGTCAGGCGGGTGCACGCACCTTGTGCGCCAACGGGCAACCCACCGTACCCTCGACCATTGCACTGGAAAAATCCACCAACCCATTCCTGCGATGCACCGAACAGGAAATCATCCGCACCCTGCATCAGGAGGGCTTGACCGATACCAGCGAACTCGCCGTATTTACAGCACTGCGCGAATGGAAAAATCACTTTTAGATTGCGGCCATGACCATTCTGGTTTATCCTGCGCGCCCTTTCGGAGAGGTGGATGAGCGGTTTAAGTCGCACGCCTGGAAAGCGTGTTTCGGGTAATACCTGAACGCGGGTTCGAATCCCGCCCTCTCCGCCAGCAGCAAGGGTTTCAAGCCTTTTTCTCTTATCTTAGTATTACTCAATATTTCCCAATATTGCCACAAAATTTACTATCTATTGTGGCAAATTTGTGGCAAATGTGGCAAAACATAATTTAACGGACTGCTCTCCGTCTTGCGATCCGCCTCAGCAGACAAACTCTGTCTAAATCTTACAGCCACCCCCGTTATTCAGCTGTTAACCAGTACGTTATGTATAAGCGTAATTACAGTTCAGAAATAGTCGGAAAGATGCGTGCCTTCTGCAGCAACAAAAAATACCACGCTTCGCGGTGTTTTTTTGTGATCGCCTTTTCTTGAGAAACCGTTGCCACGACTACATTAAATCCAGAATACCCCAGAATAATTGCGACAATCCATTGAAAAGAAATGTCAATTTTAATGAAAAATACTTGCGTTATGAAAACGATTATGCATAATGTAATTACACATCAATGCAACAGTATCATATTCACCTACTAAATATTAATGAACAAGCCGAGCCACACCCCCATAAGAATCTCAACCAGACTACCTAGTCTGGGTTGGGTCGAGCGCGATTGTAGTGGGACTGGGCCGCTAAAACTTTTGTTGTGTTTTAGCGTCACCGTTGGTTTTGGATTTTTGGTGCTAGTGTTCGCCGCCTTGCTTCACGTTACGCAAGAAACGCTGATGATAGTGCTGATTTTGATCCCCGCATGCGCTGAACTAATTGAATCTCTGTTCGTTAATCCGTTTATGCGCAAATTCTGCGGTAGCGGCAGCGTGCGCATGCACAACCAACTGATCGAAACAATCAAAGATTTCACAATAACACTCACCACCACCACCGTCTCCGCAGAAATCAAACCCCCTCGCCCAAACCTCGCCTGATTTTCGTTCGTCTTCTTATTTAGGGGAGACCTTTAAAGAAATCAGGCGGGGGGCGGCGCTTACCAAAGCAAGCATGTCCGCGCCTCGCTTACATTATGTGAGGTAACATTATGCCTGCAATTCAGTCAGCTCCATCGACCGGCCTCGCCGTGGTCATTAGTAATATTCTCGCACATCACCCAATCCAGCTCGACTTTTTGGAATGCGGAAAAATTATCAATTACACCCCAGCAGCATGCTATGTAGCCAGGTCACGTCACTTATTCCCAGTTCGCGTGCGTAAACAGGGAGGACGGTTAATTTGTTGCACGGCCGATCTGATCGACTACATAAATAATGGAGTTAGCCAAGCCGAACTGTCTGTTCCACCGATCCGCCAGCCGTGCCGCGTTCAGGCAGGCAGGCCCAGCAAACGGGAATGCCTTGATGCCGCAGCCCGTGGTCTGACCGTCAAGCAACTGCGCGCCGCCGGGCGTGCAAAATGAGCGTCGCATTTTTGACGGCCGCGTTCGCAGCGAAAATTGGAAGCGCATCGCAAAAGTCCGTCTTGGTAGCTTTGGCGGATAGGGCTGATGACAAAACTGGGTTTTGTTTTCCATCTGTGGCGGACTTGGTCGATCGAACCGAACTCGACCGGAAAACTGTTTTGGCCTGCCTTACCAAGCTGCACGAAAAAAAATTCTTACGCGATACGGGAAAACGAACCGGTCGCACAAGCCAGGTCAAAATTTTGGAACTTAATTATTCTTTGATTTGCGCGGCCTCCGGCGAAGCGTCCCAAAAACGGAACAGTTCCGTCTTTCCCTCCAAAGAGTCCCGTTTTTTCGCGCCAACAGTCCCAAAAACGGGACACGGAACCACCATGGAACCGTCATTAACCACCACCGATTCGGTGGTGGTGGAAAAAATTGATGAGTTGGTGGAGGCTGCGATTTGGGCGGCGTGGCGAGGCGGAAAAATAATCAGCAACCCGCCAGGTTTCCGGGCTGCTGTCAGAAAACGAATACTGACTAGCGGGGCGAGTGTGGAAGATTCGCTAGCGCTGAAAGCTTGGCGCGCAAGTCAACAGCGCACAGTGCCACAGCCAGGCCAGAAGAAGCCCGATCTGGTCATAGACCAGGTTGCTTTGGCAAAGGGCACAGAATACTTTTCCATCGCCCGTGTCAGAGAGCGTCAGCAAGCCCAGCAAAAGGAAAAGCAGAGATGAGAATGAGGCATTCATGAAAATACCAACGAGCAAGGCCGCCTGTATGAGCCACCTGTTGATGC
>CAIQPV010000185.1 GCA_903873725.1 uncultured Nitrosomonadales bacterium | reverse complement strand
TCGCCGAGCCGGTGCAACTGGGTCAGAAGGGATATGCCATCACGCCCGGCACTCAATGTGATTTAGCTAACGGGCAAAATCATGGCAAGGCGCAAACCGAAAGCAAATATGTGGCGCTACCTTGAAGTTGATGGTGTCGTCATCGGCCCAGTCAGCGGGCAAGCTCCTAACATCATTAACCCCGATGCCCTGCACAGCCTGTATGCAGGCCTCCATGGAAAAGTATTTGTAACTGATGATGACCTTATCGCAGCGGTCAGAGAGATTTCACCGAAGGCATATCGTATAGCCATTCTTGTAGACGATGCGGCTGTTATCAGGCTCTTGGATCAAAGAGGTGTTAATGTTAAGGCGTTAATTCAGTGAGCCGTACTCTGGTGCCGATCACTTGAACAATGGAGGGCAGTGGCGCATGACCCCTGAACAATGCACCGTCGGCCGTGAGTTGCTGGGCTGGACCATACAGGAACTCGCAGTCAAATCCGGGGTCGGAACCGCGCCAGTGCTAATGCTAGAGGTTGGACACGCCATCCTGCGACCTGAGACACTGACGAAGCTTCAAACAACGCTGGAGGCAGGTGGCGTCGATTTCAGCGGACCGGAGGTTCAGTTGCGCGAGGTCAGCAAAGCATGCCCAGCTTGAAACTTTAGTTACTAAAGTTCATGAGCCATAGCCAAAGGCTCGTGCGCAGGGAAAGCTCAAATTATGGTGGCCACGGTGGAACTGTTAAGCGGTCGGCAACGGGTTACGCCCATGGGTTGCGCCGATGCCGGCCATGGTCTCTGGGGATGGAAGGAGCAGCGTGGGGTGAAAGGTCTGAGCGGGGCGCCACTCTATCCAACCAGCTCCATACAGCCCGACTGGCAAAGCAATCACCGACAGCGGAGTGAGGTGGGTAAATTGACCAGTCGAAGCCAACAGCCGCTGCCGCAACGGTTAGTTTGTGCCAACGATAGGAACCATAATACTCGTTTATTTCGCCCTTCCATCTCGAATAGCGTAACATGCAGCAGTCTATTGATCTAGCTGTCCAACGCAATTCTGGGATAATGCGCGTGTCATAAGCAGCATTATAGATAACTACATCGCGACCAGAGCAAATATCGACAGCGATTGACATAATCTCTTCGGTCGGCGGCGCTTTCGCGACCATTTCGTCGGTTATGCCGTGAATGGAAATTGGCTTGGGTGGGATCGGAAATCCTGGATTGCAAAGGCTATTAAGCAATATATTGACATCTTCGTCAACGATGGCAATCTGAACAGCCTTCGTAATCGGGTAGTATTTAAGCCCAGTCGTTTCTGTGTCGATGTACAGGCGTGTCATTGCGTCACGCAACCTCAAGAAGGTCGATCTCGGCTATTCTCTTTGTCCCACGCTGTGTGTTCATGACGATGAACCTACCTATTTCATCCAGCGAAATCAGAGATTTGTATCGACCAACGAATGGCACATTTGGTATCATTGATAGCCCCGAATCGCAAGGTGTAGTTCCGACTTGATTGGAAGCGGTTATCGGGG
>CAIQPV010000184.1 GCA_903873725.1 uncultured Nitrosomonadales bacterium | reverse complement strand
CGTACTGAATACGGTGACGATCTTCTTGCTGTTGTTCCAGTTTAGATGGATCAATAATTTTTGAATCTTGTAGTTGAAAACCTGAAGGGTACATATCAAGTTATCGCTGAGAACTCGGCTCAACCGGTTCAGGCGGTAAAAATACTGGCTGTGCGCCGGCATGGTCAAACGAATAGCGCATATAAAGCAACAATCGATTGGGTGAGTAGCTATCCGAACGGTCAATCGTTAAGAGGCCTCCGACAAATAGTTTAGGCTCAAGTTGATACTCCCACGCGCCCCTAAGAGAGTATCCAGTCCCAGTGCTTGTTCCACCCGAATAAAAAGGTGTCGTATAGTTGTTTACCGCAGCAGGAGCGGGAGCATTGGCTTGAATTCCGCTGTCGGTGGGAAAGTAAGGCGCTGCCTGATTTTGTGTCTGCGATACTGATACTGAGCCGCGAAGTATATATGAGAAGCGTGGATAGCGTTTCCCGTAGGTAATTGGCAATGACAAAGAGAGATAATTCAGGGGGCTAAAATAGCCTCCATGGCCAAAAGTATACTCACCTGCATCTTTGGCATCATGCCAATACATACCCGTTAACCCGAGGGAGAACAGGCGGTTTTCTTCATTAATTACGCGCCACTGACCACCCGCCATGAGTTGCAGTTGCTCGTTGGATTCCACATTGTATCCAGTCAAGTCGTGCAAGCCGGCAGATGACCAAAAACCAAATGTTTGGCCCTCGTCAAGGCTGAGACCTAAACGTGCTCCTGTAGACACGACTCCACCCCAGATATTTCCATTGTTAGGATCTCGGGTTCCTGCAAATGAAAGCAGGCTGCTAGTAACTGGCCTGCGAGATACCTCGATCGAATAACCGTATTGACCCCAATCACCTTTTTGTCGTACTCCCCCGACAACATTGGAGACGGGGAAGTCCGGTGCTGTGACACCGATATCCGCGCTGAGATTATCCCGTTCATAACCTACTGTTAATGACAATCCTTGTGCAGCTTGAAATGATAAGGCCGGGGAGCATCCGGATTTTTGACAGAGTAACTGGCTGCCAAAATTACTATTCTTTGGATCCACATTTCCAGCATTCAACTTAACATCGTCAACTCTTAAAAAAACTTCATCGTTCTGGTGCCATGTGGTTTTATATTCCAGCGGGATTTCAACTGAATTATATTGCGACATTCCGGGTGTGCCGCTACGGCTGTGTATGTCGATGGCCGAGGATATCCAACTCGAACGCTGATCTATGAGTGCGGCCAATTTCTTTTCTTGCCAATCGCGGTTGATTTTCCTGGGGCTGCCAAATTCGTCAATGCCGATCATTTTTAAGGCAATGGTATCGTCTGCTTTTTGCTGGGCATCGTTCTGCGCGGGAGCCGTTGACCGATTACTCTCAACCTGTTCGGCAGCAATCGATCTCCTTAGGTAGTCAATTTCATCGTCCAGGCGTCCCGAATGGTGCGCAATTTTGGCGGAATAAGCGAGTGCCTGCGAATTATTTGGATTTGCGGCAAGCAAAGGGGTGACAAGTTCATCGGCGCGACTGTATTCTTCAATGTCGATAAACAAACCGCCGAGATACAAACGTGCGCGCAGATCATACGCCGCGCTGTCGGTAGCCCATTTATCCATGAGTTGCAAAGCTGTTTCACGGTCACCCGATGCGATCATGGTTTCGATCAGCCCCCCTCGCGCATCAGTATTGACTTTATCCAATTGCAAAACATGAAGATAGTTTGTTTGTGCCAATTTCCACTGCCGCTCTGCACGATAAGCGCGAGCATCGGTAAGTAACAACCCCAGTTGATCAGGCTTGGTTTGCAGGAATGGAGCAAGAGTCTGGTGTGCCAAGGAAGGATTTCCCGCCAGAATCTGTGCGTCCGCCGTGCGTATCGCCATGGATACGCGCAATTCGGCCAAGGTTTCTTTTTCTGAGGGCGACAGATCATGGATTCCTGCTATGTACTCCAGCTCATCGCGCAATTCTTTATCTGCACCTATCAAGGAGAGAAAGTCCGCGTAGTTCAAATGCCAGCTCACCGAAGGTTGGGCGGTGCGGGTTTCCTCAAACAATGCGCGCGCATGTTTCACATCCCCGATTTTCGCCCATGAAATAGACACGTCCTGCGTCAGTTCTTCATCGCCCGCACTGACGGTTTCCGCTTCGAAGAGCACCTGTTTAGCGTCGCTCTGCCTGCCTGATTGCGCTAACAACTGAGCTTGTTGCCTTAACTTTACAACCTGCAATCGTCGCCGGAACACGGACATTTTTTCACTGTGCTGAGTCGGATCAACTTTCGCCAAGGTTGCCAATGCCTGGTCGGTGTTATCCTGATTGGCTTGATACTGCGCAAGCGCGTAAAGTGCTTCTGGATCATTAGGATGTTTCTTCAGGAAATCATCAAATAATGCCAAGCCTCTTTCAGGGGTATGGTGGCGGGCGTACTGTTTGGACAAACTAAAACGCAGCCAGGGATCATCGGCATCAAGTTGTTCAGCTTGCTCCAGCAGCGCGATGGCCTTGTCATCCTGACCTTGCGCCAACAGGCTGGCCGCCTGTTGTTGCAGCCTATCCGCTTCCATACGGTTAAGCGTGACCGCCAAAACTTTATGTTGCTCGGGCGACAAGTCCGCAATCATTTGTCGGACTTCCGCTTCCCTTCCCTGCTGGTGATATAGCGTTAACAAACCGTTGAGCGCACTGCTGTTGAGAGGGTCGATGGACAATGCTTGCCGATAACCGAATTCTGCTTCTTTGAAGTGCCCCCGATCAGCCTGTATGCCGGCGAGAGCTGCGATGGCGTTGGGTTCCCTCGGATCAAGTTTCAGCGCGCTGTAAAGTTTATTCTCGGCAAGATTAATATCTTCCGCATTCCG
>CAIQPV010000183.1 GCA_903873725.1 uncultured Nitrosomonadales bacterium | reverse complement strand
GCCGACAAAAAAGCCCGCACACTATCCGAGGCGATGCCTTACATCCAGCGTTTTTTCGACAAGATCATTGTGGTCAAGTACGGCGGTAATGCGATGACAGATCCTGTCCTGCAGGACAGCTTCGCGCGCGACGTGGTGCTGCTCAAGCTGGTGGGAATGAATCCGGTGGTGGTTCACGGGGGTGGGCCGCAAATCAACGAATTGCTGAAAAAAGTCGGCAAACATGGCGAGTTCGTGCAGGGCATGCGTGTCACCGACGAAGAGACCATGGACGTGGTCGAGATGGTGCTGGGCAAGGTCAACAAGGATATCGTCAACCTGATCAACAAGCACGGCGGCAGGGCAGTGGGACTGACCGGACAGGACGGGGGATTCATTCGTGCCGAAAAGCTGATGCTGGAGAGTGCCGATGAGCCGGGCAAGATGCTGGACATCGGTCTGGTCGGCGAAATCAGCAAGATAGATCCTCACATCATCTCCTTTCTCGATTCCGGCGATTACATCCCGGTGGTCGCGCCTATTGGCGTGGCCCCGAATGGAGAAACGTTGAACATCAACGCAGATCTGGTGGCTGGCAAGCTTGCAGAGGTATTGCACGCGGAGAAACTGGTACTACTCACCAACACGCCGGGGGTGCTGGACAAGGATGGCAACCTGCTTACCGGCCTGACGCCAAAACAGATTGACGCGCTGGTGGCGGACGGTACTCTATCCGGCGGCATGTTGCCCAAAATCGGATCGGCCCTGGATGCCGCGCGCGGAGGGGTAAAATCGGTGCATATCATTGATGGACGTGTGGAACATGCGCTGTTGCTGGAAATTTTGACGGACGAGGGTGTGGGGACGCTGATTAAAAGCAAGTAATTTCAGTCGCTCTGCCGTAGGCTGCATAACAAATTTAGAATGATGAAACCGGTATGGATTTTTGATCTGGACAATACCTTGCACAATGCAACGCCGCACATTTTTCCGCACATCAACCGCAGCATGACGGCATATTTGCAGCAACACCTGGGGTTGGATGAACAGTCGGCAAGCGAGTTGCGGGTGCATTACTGGCATCGTTATGGCGCGACCCTGAGCGGCATGATGAAACATCACGGCACCGACCCGGAACATTTTTTGTGGCATACACATCAGTTTCCAGGGTTGCCGCAGATGGTGTTGCGCGAACCTCACTTGCGTCATGCGTTGAAAAATTTGCCGGGACGCAAGCTGGTCTTTTCCAACGCACCCCAGCGTTATGCGCGTGCTGTGCTGAAGTTGCTGCGCGTGGACGATTTGTTTGACGATGTATTTGCAATCGAACAGGCATGCTATCGGCCAAAGCCCCAAATGACAGGCTTTATGCGGCTGTTGCGCAAGCACCGACTGAATCCGGCGCAATGCGTCATGGTGGAAGACAGCGCGGAAAATTTGCAGGCGGCAAAGCGTCTGGGGATGCGCACCGTGTGGGTGGATGCCACGCCGCGTTCGCCCGCTTATGTGGACGTAAAGATTCGTAGTGTGAGGGAGCTGCCGCGCGCTTTGTCGCGGCTTATTCAATCCGAATTAAAAAGGGAACGATATGGCGTCAAAACCGGGTGAACGCAAACTGCAAATCCTGCAAACCATTGCTGCCATGCTGGAACAACCCAAGGGCGAGAAAATCACCACCGCCCTTTTGGCATCCAGGCTGGACATTTCCGAAGCGGCGCTGTACCGCCACTTCGCCAGCAAGGCGCAGATGTTCGAAGGACTGATCGAATTCATCGAACAGACCGTGTTCGGGCTGGCAAACAAGATTACCTCCGAGGAACCCGGTGGACTGAGGCAGGCCGAAGGCATTGTGGCCATGCTGCTCGGTTTTGCGCAGAAGAATCGCGGCATGACGCGGGTGCTGATCGGTGATGCGCTGGTGAACGAGAACGAACGTCTGCAGGCGCGTATCAACCAGTTTCTCGACCGCCTTGAGACCACCTTCAAGCAGTCTTTGCGTATTGCAGTGACACAGGGCGAACTGGACTCCAACACCGACGTGGGCGCTCATGCCAACGTATTGTTGTGTTACGTCATCGGTCGCTGGCAACTGTTCGGCAAGAGCGGCTACACACGTGATCCGATGGCACAGTGGCCGCAACAATGGGCTATTTTGTCCGGGCATTGAATTATAGACAGTGCAATCCCGGTACCCATCATTCCGGCGGAGGCCGGAATCCAGCGGGGTTTATAACATGCAGTTGATTTTGTTCCCCGAACAACGGGGAGATTTATTTAATTGACTGGAATCTGGCCTCCGCCGGATAACCAGCGACTTGCCCGCTTGCGGGCTTAGTCGAATGGCTAGTATTTTTATCAATGACGAATTTATAGATGCTCACTTAGGAAACTTACATGATCCTGATTCTTTCTTCCAACACCGACCAACAAGGTGCCGACTACCAACAATTGACAGCTCATCTGGCCGGGCTGCCGGGCATCCAGACGCGCGTGCATGTCGAGCGCGGTGCCGAGCAGGCATTAACGGAAATATATCTGATCGGCAATACCAAGACGCTGGACATAGTCTCCATGCAGAGCCTGCCGTGCGTTGAGCGCGTGGTGCGGGTGTCGGAAGACTACCGCATTCTCGGACGCCACAAGGATGACCAGCGTCCGACCCATTTTGTATACAACGGCGTGCGCTTCGGCCAGGACACGCTGAACGTGTTCGCCGGATTATGCGCGGTGGACAACCGTGAACATGTCGAGATCATGCTCAAGGCAGTGCATGACAACGGCCAGGTTTGTACCCGCATGGGGGCATACAAACCACGCACCAGTCCCTATGCGTTTCAGGGGCACGGCAAGAATTGCCTGCCCTATGTATTCGAATTGGCGGGTCAATACGGCATCAAAGTGATGGCGATGGAAATCACCCATGAATCCCATCTCAACGAGATTCGCGAGGCCTTGCATCAGACCGGCAACCCGACCGGTGTGATGCTGCAAATCGGCACGCGCAACACGCAAAATTTCGAGCTGCTGAAAATTGTCGGTCGCCAGACCGAGATGCCGATCCTGCTCAAACGGGGTTTTGGCATTACCCTGGACGAATCGCTGAATGCGGCGGAATATCTGGCCTCCGAGGGTAACCGCAACGTGGTGTTTTGCCTGCGCGGGATGAAGACCAACATGGGTGACCCGCACCGTAATTTTGTCGATTTCGCGCACGTCCCGGTGGTGAAGCGCCTGACGCGGATGCCGGTGTGCGTTGATCCATCGCATTCGGTCGGTTCCCGGGCTGCTTCGCCGGATGGCATACTCGACATGATGCATGTCACCGCGCAGGGTGTGTTGGCCGGTGCAAACATGGTACTGGTGGACTTTCATCCGGCACCGCCTAAGGCTTTGGTGGATGGTCCGCAAGCCATGCTGCTGAAGGAATTGCCGTATTTTCTGGAAGACGTGCAGATTGCGCGGGAAGCCTATTTGAAACGCGTCGACCTAGCTGCCCGCTACAACAACAGTTAGGAAAAAATCACGGCACCGGTAACAAAAGCGTGTATTTTTTGCGCTGATCGTTCGATTCAATCTATCATCAAAGTGCTTCACCCTGAAAAACGTAGTTGACGAAGAACTTTCTGGTATTTCAACAGATTATGCCGTTTTTGTAGGTGCGAATAAATTCGCACCTACGGGCCCATCAACTAAGGTTTATAGACAAGACATCTAGGCATAACACCGCAATCGCCGGGAAAACTCTTGTAACGCGGTAATTCCGCTGTCCTCCGCGCGGCGGCACCAGTCTTCCAGTTGCTTGACAAGTTGCTCTTTGCTGGCGGTAGAGCGTTGCCAGATGGCTGCGAGTTCCTGACGCAATGCATAGGCTTTTGCCAGTGTGGGGCTGGCCGCTATCAATTCGGTAAGTTTGTTCTTTTGCTGCGGGGTAAGGATATTTTCATCCAGATGCAGCCACTGCCTGGCGCGCGCCACGTCCACGTCGAACCGGTCTGAGGCTTGCAGCTTGAGCCGGGAAATTTCTTCAGAATAGGTCTTCTTCAGGGATTTTGCATATTTCGCGGTGACTTCGTAGCGGTTGGAGATGACCGCCTGCAATGTTTCCATGTCGCACACCGTTTTTGTCAGGTTCACGCGCAATTGCGGGGCAAGTTTCTTCACCTGCGCCAAACCGAGTGTTTGCAGAATGCGGATGTAACCCCAGCCGATATCAAACTCATACCACTTGCTCGATAGCTTGGCGGAAGAGGCGTAGGCGTGATGGTTATTGTGCAGTTCTTCACCGCCGATAAAGATCGCTAACGGTAAGATGTTGGTGGAAGCATCCGCGCACTGGAAATTGCGGTAACCCCAGTAATGCCCGACACCGTTGATAATGCCCGCAGCATTGATGGGAATCCACGCCATTTGCACGGCCCAGATGGTCAGGCCGACGGGGCCGAACAGCAGCACGTCAATGACCAGCATCAGCGAAATGCCAAGCGAACTGTGTTTGCCGTACAGGTTGCGCTCCAGCCAATCGTCAGACGTGCCGTGGCCGTACCGTTCCATGGTTTCCTTGTTGCCCGCTTCCTTGCGATACAGTTCGTATCCCTCCAGCAAAACTTTCTTGATGCCCAGGATAATCGGGCTGTGCGGGTCTTCCGCCGTTTCACATTTGGCGTGGTGTTTGCGGTGGATGGAGGCCCATTCCCTGGTGACCACACCGGTGGCCAGCCACAGCCAGAAGCGGAATAAATGACTGGGGATGGGATGCAGATCCAATGCGCGGTGCGCCTGGTGACGATGCAGGAAAATTGTGACGCATGCAATAGTAATCTGGGTAAAAACCAGCGTTACCAGCACATAGCCCCACCAAGGCAAATCAATCAGGCCGGTGTACATACTCTCTCTCTCCTTGGGTGAAACTAATAATAATTTTATGTTCGCAGGGTGGGTACAAAGGAGTTCCCAACTTACTTGTTTTGTATGTCTTGTGTTTAACCAACCCAAGCCCGGGCCTCATTGTAATCGGCAAACGCGCGGATGTCAGCATCCACAAACAGACGCGACAGCCACGCTTGCCAAGTCAACCACTGGTCATCGGTCACCACCGCTATTTTGCTGAAATCGTGCTGGTGTTCGCGGCTGAAGAACTTGATTTCTTCCCAGGCCACGTCCACCGTGTAGTTGATCATGTCACGCAAATCGAATAACAGGTTGACCTCGCCGGTCGATTTAAGTTCATATAGTGCCAACTCCTCGAATTGCTTGAAGTCGGCCAGGGTGAATTCACCCAATACAGAAACATTAATCAAGTTGCCGTTTTGTGCTATGGTAATCATGAAGGTTCTCTTTTCGTTGGTTGTGCATTGTGCCTGGGGACAAGCCGCAAGCTTATCACACCGCCCGCGACGATGAGTGCCATGCCCATCCATCCGGTCAGCGGCAAAGCCTCGTTCCAAAGAATCATGCCAAACAGACTTGCGAAGATAATGGTGCTATACGCCAGGCTACCAACCACCAGAGTGCTGCCCAAGCGATAAGCGCGCGTCATGGCGAGTTGCGCGAGGGTTGCGCTGAGACCCAGGCCGATCAGAATGACGAAGCCTTGTGGGGTAATGGCATGTATATTGTCGAACAATATCCACACGCCGCTGCCAATGGTGGCCGTCAGGCTGAAATAAAACACGGTACGCGTCTCCGGTTCGCCGGTCATTCCGAGTTGCCTGATGTTGAAATAGGCGATTCCTCCGAGAAAGCCGGAAACCAGACCGAGCAAGCCGGGTATAAGTTGATCGTGTTTCAGGGTCGGATGAAGTAAAAGCACCACGCCGCAAAATCCAAGGGTAATGGCAACAGTCAGCGGCAGGTGAAACTTGTCCTTGAACACCAGCATGGTGAAAAGGGTGAGAAACAGAGGCGCGGTGTAGTTGAGGGTAACGGCGGTGGCCAAGGGTAACACGGTAATGCAGTAGAAAAAAAGCGAGAGCGCCACTGAACCGGAAATTCCGCGCAACAGGTGGCTGCGCCAGTACCGTGTGGTAACACTGATCCGCTGCTGGCGCATAATGAGATAAACCATCAACAGGCCCAAAAACGAGCGATAGAACACCAGCTCAACATGCGAGAAATATGCCGAGCCGAGCTTGACGATTACCCCCATGCAAGCGAACAGGAAACCGGCGACGAGCATCCAGAGTGCGCCCATCGGCTATGGGCCGCAGGAAACGAATTGGCTGCGCATCCACTTCACATCTGCGGGGAAAATAATACCGTGCGCAGTTTCATGTTCACGGGCGGTAAGCCAGTGCGCTTTCTCCCGCTGGCGGGAGAAAGCTGGAATGGAAGGCGTGGGATAACTATTCGAGATGCGGATCAAGATTACGCCGCAAAAACTCATGGAAATGCAACATGCCGTCTTCGGTGGGCGACTGGTAGGGGCCTTGCTCGTCAATGCCGCGCAGGTAAAGCGACTTGCGCCCCTGATGCATGCGCAGGCAAATGATGTCGTCTTCCACGGCGGTTTCGTTATAGGCTTTTTGTTCCGCTTCCACATATTCTCGCTCGAACAGCACGATATCTTCGAGGTAATAAAACTCGACGAAGTTGGTGCAGGCTTCCGGGCCGCGCGGAATGAGGGTGCTGATGACCAGGGTGCCGGGATACCACTCGACCATGATGTTGGGATAATAGGTCAGCCAGATCGCGCCGTATTTCGGCAACTTGCCGCCGTGATAGCGCAGCACTTGTTCCTGCCACTTCCCGTACACTTCGCTTCCTACTTTGCGTAGTTCGTTGCTGATGCCTACCGTCTGAACGCTGTATTGTTCGCCGAATTCCCATTTAAGTGCATCGCAATCCACAAAATTGCCCAAGCCGGGATGGAATGGCACAACGTGGTAGTCTTCCAGATACACCTCAATGAAGGTCTTCCAGTTGAAGGCGTATTCGTCCACTTGCACGCGATCCAGCAGATAGCCCGAGAAATCGAGATCTTGCATCACACCGACTTTTGCCAGATCCTTGGCTACATCGCGCTTGCCCGCAAACAGCATGCCATTCCAGTTTTGCAGCGGCGACTTGTTCAAGTGCAGGCAGGGGTTTTGTGGAAATTGCGGCGCACCCATCAGCTTGCCGTCCGTTTGGTAGGTCCATCGATGCAAAGGGCAAACGATGTTCCTCGCGTTGCCACGGCCTTGCAGCATGGTGGCCTGTCGGTGGCGGCAGATATTGCTCAGCAGTTCGACTCCATTTGAATTGCGCACCAGCATTTGCCCCGCACCATCCAGTACATGATAGTCGCCGGGATTGGGCACCAGCAATTCATGCCCGACATAATCCGGGCCTTGGTCAAACAGCACACGCTTTTCTACCTCCAATACTTTGGGATCGAAATGCCAGCTTAGTGGCGGTTGTGCATTGGAGCGGATGAACTGATTAGCTTGTGCTATTTCTGACATACCCACATCTTCCCAGACAAAAGGTGAATACGGTTTTGAAAAAAGAAGGGTGATTGTCCCTTAAAACAGAGGGAGAGGCAACAAATACAGCGCTTGCGGCATTAAAAATGGCTCTGGCCAGACAATGCCGATGAAGCGATTCAAGTCCCTGTTGAAACCGGATTGATCTTACGGATCAAGGGAGAGCTTAAAGGCTGCTCTTGGCAAGAGGGGCTGAGGGGTGAGTTGGTATTGGGTACTAAACAGTCGCCAACCTGTAACCCACCCCGATTTCCGTCAGCAGAAAGCGCGGGCGAGCCGGGTCTTTTTCCAGTTTGTGGCGCAGGATGCCCATGTAGATACGCAGATAATGGGCGCGCTCCACATAGTTCGGCCCCCACACTTCATTCAGGAGCAAGCGGTGCGTCAGTACCTTGCCGGCATGTTTTACCAACACGGTCAGCAAGCGGTATTCAATCGGGGTGAGATGAACTTCATCACCGCTGATAGTGATCTTGCGATGAATCATGTCCACCTTCAACTCGTCAACCGAGAAAACGCCGTCTTCCTCTCCATTCGCGGCAGAAGAGACATGGCGCAATGCCACTCGTATCCGTGCCAGCAATTCGCCCACGCCGAAGGGTTTGACCAGATAATCATCCGCCCCTGCATCAAGGGCGGAAATCTTGTCGCTTTCCTGCGAGCGGGCGGACAGGATGACGATGGGAACGGAACACCAGGTACGCAATTCCCTGACCACTTCGACGCCATCCATATCCGGCAGGCCGAGATCAAGAATAATCAGATCGGGTTTGCGCGTTGTGGCTTCGATCAGCCCCCGCTTGCCGGTTTCCGCTTCGAAAACCTTATAATTTTCCGAAGTCAGCGTGGTGCGCAGGAAGCGGCGTATCTGCGTTTCGTCTTCGATGACGATAATGGTGGCAGTATTGTTCATGATTGAACCGCTTCTTCATTCTCGATAAAAGGTGCCTCGGTCAGTGGCAATGCGAAATGGAATGCGGCACCGCCGGACGGTAAATTGTTTGCCCATATCCGTCCGCCGTGCGCCTCTACGATCGCGCGGCAGATACTTAGACCCAAACCCGCCCCGCCCTGGTTGCCCTCGCTGACGACGCGGTGGAATTTTTCGAAGACGCGCTTCTCTTCGCCGAACGGAATTCCTTCGCCCTGATCGGCAACAGTTACTACCAATTCATTCTGGTTGCTTGCGGCAGAAATTTCAATGGCTGTTCCGGGTGGTGTGTACTTCACGGCGTTTTCCAGAAGGTTCGAAAACACCCGCTCGATCAACATGCTATCTATCTCGACCAAAGGTAAGTCGTGCGGCAACTTGATGGTTACCGGATGGTTAGCCATGCGTGAAGTCAAACCTGCCAACGCCCCGCCGACCACTTCTTCCAGCGGTTGCCATTGCCGGTTCAGCACAACCGCCCCCGCCTCAAGCCGCGCCATGTCCAGCAGGTTATTTGCCAGTCCTGACATACGCAGAGCCTCGTCATAAATTGCCAGGCCGAGTTCCTGGCGAGCCTCGCTGGCCAGCCTGTTGCCGTCCCGCACCAGGCTGCTGGATGCTCCCACAATAGCCGCCAGGGGAGTACGCAAATCATGCGAGATCGCCGAGAGCAAAGAGTTGCGCAATTGCTCCGTTTCCATTTTCATCTGGATATTTTGTGCCTCCATTGCCAGCTTGACCCGTTCCAGCGCCAATGCGATCTGGCCGGTAAAAGTTTCCAGCAGCCGTTGTTGTTCCGGTAACGCTATCCGCGCGGGATTAAGCGGCAACAACGCCAGCACCCCTATCATGCCGGAAGATGCTTTCAGCGGCAGATAAACCATCTCGCCTCCCGGCAGGGTGTCGGTGCCCTGTCCCGCCATGTGCCCGTGGTCATACACCCATTGCGCCACGCTCAGGTCGCTGCCATGGCAGGATTGTGCGGCCCCCTCATCTTTGGGATAAGTGATGCGTCCCGTTTCATCGGGCAGTAAAACCACTGCCTGTGCCTCAAAAACCTCAGTTACATGTTTGACTGCGATGCGCACGACATTTCCTTCGCCGCGTGTCGCGGCCAGTTCGCGACTCATGGCGTACAGCGAGGCGATCCTGCGCTCGCGGTGACCCGCTATCCTGGCCTGATGGTGGGTGGACGCGGTCATATTGCTGATCACCAATGCGACCAGCAGCATGACGGCGAAAGTAATCAGATATTGAGTATCCGAAACGGCAAAACTAAATCGCGGCGGAACAAAGAAGAAATCAAATAATAAAACGCTCAGGAATGAGCTCAGCACCGACGGGCCGTGACCATAGCGTGCGGCGACTATTACCACACCCAACAGATAAACCATGATCAGGTTGGCGAGATCGAAATGGTCCAGCATGAGCCAGGCTATAGCTGTACATATTACGGTAGCGGCGACTGCCCACAAGTAGCCTTCGCGCAACTTGAACAACGGCCCCGGCTCTTCGGATGCAAGTCCGAGATATAAACGGCTGCGCGAAAAATAGGGATTCGCCCCCGTCTGCGACATAAATTTGGAATCCTTGCCCACCACATGAATGTCTATGTCACTGGTTTGCCGGACAATAGTGTCAACCAGCGAGCCGAACACCCAGCGTTTCCATCCTGACAAGCTCGGCTTGCCCAACACGATGCGGGTGGCATTGCGGGTGCGTGCGTATGAAATGACTTCATTGGACAAGCGGTGACCGCTCAGTGTTACTGTCTCAGCCCCCAGTTCCTCCGCCAGTTTCAGGGTGCGCAGTATGGCATCACGCTGCTCTCTGGAAAGACGCTGGAGCTTCGCCGTCTCGATATACACCACGATCCATTCTGCCTTCAGCAACTGCGCCAGACGGTATGCGGCACGCACCAGATTTTCGGCATTGGCCCCTGGCCCGATGCACACCAGCATGCGTTCTTTGACTTGCCAAACATCCTGAATGGCATGGTCATCGCGGTAATCACGCATTTGGGCGTCAACGCGATCCGCCGTGCGACGCAACGCCAGTTCGCGCAACGCAATTAAATTACCCTTGCGGAAAAAATTCTCCGCAGCGCGTTCTGCCTGCTGGGGCAGGTAGACCTTGCCTTCCTTCAGCCGCTGCAATAATTCATCCGGCGGGAGATCAATCAGCTCGATTTCAGTGGCTTCTTCCAGCACCGCATCGGGCACGGTTTCCCAAACCGGAATGCCGGTGATTTGCGAGATCACATCGTTGAGACTTTCAATATGCTGGACGTTTATTGCGGTATAAACATCAATCCCCGCATCCAGCAATTCTTCCACGTCCTGCCAGCGCTTGGGATGGCGCGATCCCGGTGCATTGGTGTGCGCCAGTTCATCCACCAGGATTAGCGCCGGATGGCGCTTGAGGGCGGCATCCAGATCGAATTCGCGCAATTGCGTATCGCGGTAAGGAACCAAGCGCGGGGGGAGGATTTCCAGCCCTTGCAATAATTGTTCTGTTTCAGCGCGCTTGTGCGTCTCCACATAGCCGGCCACCACATCCAGGCCTTCCGTGCGACGCTCGTGCGCAGCCAGCAACATACCAAAGGTTTTTCCCACCCCGGCGGAGGCGCCGAAGAATATTTTCAGACGTCCACGGCGTCGCCTGGCTTCGGCACGCTGCACTTTTTCCAGCAGTGCGTCAGGGTCGGGACGTTGGTTTGTATCGTTCATGGCTGGTAACGTCTGAACTGCCAAGCCTTGCCTGGCATGGGAAAGCGGATTCGCTGGGTGTGCCGGTCATCAGCCGGCACATCTGCAACATCGGAGAAGCGCCTCGAATTGAGAACGACCGATAACATCAATAGCGCGGAAGCGTGAATTGCATATATTTGACGTGTTAACAGGCCTGAAACTTATTCTATGTACCTTTCTACTCTTTTTTCCACTTCTTCCCATTGCTCCTGATTTATTTTCCCCATCCTGAAATAGGCCGCACACATACCATGCAATATCGCTCCAGCCAGTTTCTTGTCTGTTTTTTTCAGGAGCCGTTTGAGTTCACTGAGTTGCTCTTCAATATGCTTCATCGCTTCATTCATGGCCGATCATCCGATTTATTTGCGCTACCATGGGTTGTGCGGGATTGCACTGTGCCTTTGTTGTTGAGAGCAAAGTTGATGCGTAGCGTTTCATGCGCGCACCTCTTCGGCATATTGGTGACATATCACAATGGTTCCCGTTTGTTGGCATTGTTTTCAGATACAAGTTTAATCATACAACAATATTTTATAGATAGGGTATTTGCGTCCAGCCTAAGCTCCTGAATCCGTTATTTTACTCGGTGCTCAGCCAGATTGGCGTCGATTGGAGAAGCTGGCTGCCTGGACGCACCTTGGGCTGTGGCTTGCTGTCGCGCTCGCTCGACAACGTCATACGATGCAAATACTTTCCGGAAAGACCGGGTTTCCGGCAGCACGTAAACTATGCCGTTCGTTCCCGTAAATGCCGGACTTACCACGTTTTCGTAAAATTTTGCCGGAACATTAATGCATCCATAGGAAATTCGCTTGTCGAGTGTTGTCGGAGTGGACAAGCGTTGCGCACGGTGTTCCTTTATGTTGGTCGTGAGTACCCGATGCAGAGAAATCGCAGACTCGTAATCAACCCAGAGAATCTCTTCTCCGTGCAGATTGTGCCCCAGTGAGGCCACGAAGCGCCCAGCCGGAGTGGTGCGCTCATCGGGGCGAATGGTCGATAACTTTCGGTTGCCGATGCCGGGGACGGAGTCATCGCCCAGAGCCAGACCGAGCAGGGCGGGTGCAGCGCCACGAAGTCGTCCGTCCGCTTTGAAAACAAATACTTTGGCGGATATCTTGTCGACAATCACGAACGGCATACCGCGATTATCACCGGAATCGACGATCCAGTCAGCTATATATCTTGCGTCTGGAGACGCACTCTCCCGCTGGAAGTCTGCCCGTTTGGGGCGATTCGCTTCTGCGTCCACCGGATACGCGGTGAGAGAAGCTGTTTCGCCTTGATGCGTAGACAATGAGTTGTCCGGCCTGGTTAATTGCCTACTTTCATCAACAGCGAACGTCTGATTCGAAATAAAACCGGCGGTCAGAATGCCAAAACAAATTCCTTTGGTAATAGTCGACTTGTTTATCATGGTGTAGCTTTGGTACAGAACAGCAAACCTGCCGATCATTTGGCAATTCCCCCTTTCAACAATCTATTGTTTGTGGCTCCGGCTCCTAGTTGCGATCTTGCTTACGCAGGCTATAAGGTTCAATGTATGGCTTCAGCGGTGTTTGATGCTCTACGGCAGCAGGTACTTCATCTGGCAACGTGGCCGAGAAGGTGGGCAACGTCCCGGCAGGCAATTCGGTTAAAGATTCATCCAGCACTACGGCTGGTACAACGACCTGCGTGACAGTCAGATCCTCCCCGGGCATTTCGGTCTGCATTACGGTTGTTACCGAGCCGGGGCTGGATTCGGTGACGCTGCCGACGGTCTCGCCGTTCTGCTGTCCGGCGTAGGTGAAGGCGGAGAGCGCGGGAGTCTGGCCGTAGGACTTGGTGTCGGGGCTGGCGGTGACGGTGAGCGGGGCGGGGGTGACGGTGAGCGGGGCGGGGGTGACGGAAAGGGCGCCGGGGAGATAGGCGAGGGTGTAGTTGGCCGGGTCGAAGGTGCCGCCGGTGGCGGCGCTGGGGGTGATCGGGTAGGCGCTGCCGGCGACGGTGGCGGTGGCGGCTGTGCCGGGGCTGGATTCGGTGACGCTGCCGACGGTCTCGCCGTTCTGCTGTCCGGCGTAGCTGAAGGCGGTCAGCACGGGGGTCTGGCCGTAGGACTTGGTGGCGGCGCTCGCGGTCACCGTCAGCGTGGCCGGTGTCACGGTTAGTGCGCCGGTACCCAGTTTGTAGTTGCCCGCATCGGCTCCGGCAAGCGCCAGGGTGCCGAGAGTGACCGCCTTGTTCAAGGCCACGTTCTTATCTGCCACCGTTCCTGCGCCCGCAACCGTGACCACGTCGCCCGCGATCAGGCTGCTCACTGTGCCCAGGTTCGCTGCCGCCGCCGTCACTGTCGCGTCATACATCCGCGTGCCGCTGATGTTGGTGTTGAGTTTGCTGACGGTGTAGTTGCCAACGGCACCGCCGAAGGTGTAGTTGCCGGCATCCGCGCCGGAGAGCGCGGCGGTGACCGATTCGATGCCGGTGTGGCTGCCGGCGGTCAGGTGAACGCTGGTGCTGGTGAGATCCGGT